>CAYIXE010000020.1:0-10481 GCA_964367095.1 uncultured Gammaproteobacteria bacterium
ATTGTGAAGGGCTAAACCACTAACGAAAGCCACTTTATTTTTTACTTAAGCCGTATATGGCTAGACGAAGGTCAATGCTTCACAGCTTAGAAGTTGTAGTAAGAAGGCATAACGAAGGAAAATCATATCAAATAAGTCCGAGATTATTAGACAAATCTAGATTAGATATCTGGAGATCAAATATTATTCATACTGGCACAGAAGATGACAAAGAACGTTATGCAAATGCAATTATGAGCGAGGCTGCTACTAACAAACTTCCATTACGACCGGAGGGATGTTAATTAATATCAAAGAAGAGGGTAGGGATTTTGTTCTCTACCCTTCTTCTTGCCAATATGTTATCAAAAAAATTACAATGGAGTAAGATATGACAGAACTTTTGTATTTAAAAGACAGTTATCGACAGACGTGTGAGTCAACTGTTATCTCTGTTGAAAAACATGGCAACTTGTGGGAAATAATACTTGATCAAACAGTGTTTTATCCCGTAGGTGGAGGTCAACCATCTGATAAAGGAACAATTACAACAAAAAATGCTAAAGCCAATGTCAAACATGTCAGACTCAAAAATGACACTGTAATTCACGAATGCACGATTGAAGGTGAATTTAATGTAGGAAACACGGTCACATGTACTATTGATTGGCCTTTGCGTTTATACAACATGCGCGTGCACTCCGCTGGTCATATCGTCCATGAAGCGACAAAAATTGTAGCTCCTCATTTAATTCCTCTTAAAGGCGAACATGGTGATCATGCATATATTACATACCAAGGGACATTAACAGCTGACCATGCCAACGCCATTGAAAAAAAAGCAAATGACATTATTTCTCAAGATGTTTCACTTACTACAGAATTCGTCACACGTGAAGAATTAGAAAAACGCAGCTCGTGGGTGCCTGAGCATTTACCTACGAATAAGCCGCTGCGAATTCTCACCGTTGGAGATTTTTCACCCATTCCTGATGGCGGTACACAGGTAGCAAAATCTTCTCAAGTCGGTCCGATTACCATTGATCAAATAACGAATGAGAATGAAGCGGTCAACGTTTATTATAATATCGAAGCCGCTCCAAAACAGCGAGAAGAAAACGCTGATCTAGCAATCTTTTTTTCATCTGCACAACTTATCGGAACTCTTCTCTCTGCCAAAAATGATGCAATAGAAACAATAAAACAAAGTGACAAACCAACTGATTTGCTGCGCATAGACGTGCTCGGCCCCAAAAGCGACTTTGCCAATTTCACGAAGCAAATGAAGTCTATCGCTCCAAACGATCGACAAGCAGTAGGGGTAGTAATAAACGAAGTCAAAAATGCGATTGAAGAAGCGTTACAAGATAAGTCGTCAGTCGTCAGTCAACAGTCGTCAGATAATAATTGGATTGACGAAAGTCAACCGGGTATTCGTCCTCCGGAAGGACATCTCCATATCGTCACACAGGCAATTATGGAAATTACCGATATATTTAACAAAATTGGCTTTACAAGAGTAAGACACCCAGAGGTCGATTGGGATTATTATGCATTTGAATCACTCAACATGCCTGCCAATCATCCCGCGCGAGACGAATGGGAGACGTTCTTCATTAAATCTCAAATCACAAAACCCAAATCCCAAAAGGGGGGAAATCCTAAATTTAATAACATTGTTCTGACTCCACACACGTCAAATGGTCAGGTCAGAGAAATGGAGAAGGGAAACTTGCCAATCCGTATGATAAACATTGCCAAGTGCTACAGAAGACAAGAAGACGTGTCTCACACCACGATGTTTCACCAGTTTGAAGGACTTTTTATCGATAAAAACGTTTCTATAGGAAATCTCAAAGGCGTTATGGATTTCTTTTTTACGCAATATTACGGCCCAAATCGCGTCTCGAGAATTAGGCCGTTCCATTTTCAATTTACTGAACCATCATTTGAGGTGGATGTAAGTTGCGGAGCGTGCGATGGAAAAGCCCGCTTGCCGGACGGGCAGAGTTGTCGACTCTGCAAAGAAGGCTGGTTGGAACTTGGGGGTGCCGGCATGGTGCATCCAAATGTTTTGAAGGCAGGAGGAATAAATCCTGATATATATAATGGATTTGCATTCGGATGGGGGATTGAACGCGTCGCCATCATGAAAATACAAGGTATGAATGATAATCGACAAGTATACAATAATGATATTCGATTTTTAGAACAATTTTGACATGAATATTTTAATACCTGACAAATGGCTTAGAAAATATTTAATAACAAAGGCAACACCTGAACAACTTCAAAAATGCTTATCGCTCTGTGGTCCTTCCGTCGAACGAATACATACCGATACAGGTGAAGTAGTCTATGACATAGAGATTACCACGAATCGACCAGACGCCATGTCAGTATTTGGCATTGCTCGCGAAGCATCAGTCATTTTACCGCGCTTTGGTATCAAAGCCGAGCTTATAAATGATCCGTATAAGATAGATACCAAACTCGAAACAAAACATTTACGACCAACAGAAATAAAACCTATTCACATAGAAACAAATTCAGAACTTAACCCCCGATGGACAAGTATCATACTAGATAATGTCTACGCGACTGATTCACCCAAATGGCTGAAGGATCTTCTCACAAATGCTGGTGTTCGGCCAATAAACACGATTGTTGATGTGACAAACTATCTGATGATTGGCTTTGGACAACCTTGTCACGCGTTTGATTACGATCGAATTGGGAAAAAAAAAGGTACACCATGGATGAAACTTCGCGCCTCCAGGAAAGGTGAAAAACTCAAAACACTGGATGGTAAATCACACACTCTTTGTGGAGATGACATCGTAATAGAGGATGGTACTGGCAAACTTATGGATCTTTGCGGCATCATGGGAGGTGAGAGTTCTTCTATAACCAACAATACAAAAACAATTGTACTTTTTACTCAGACCTATGAACCGATTCGCATACGAAAAACAATGATGAAACTCTCTCATAGAACCGATGCCGGATCGTTATTTGAAAAGGGGATAGACAGTGAACTTGTATTGCCAGCCCTTCTTCTTGGAATTGAATTATTACAAGAAATTGCTGGTGGAAAAATCGCAAGCATAATCACAGACATCTATCCCACGCCATACAAACCAATTACGATTTCGTGCAGTCAAAAAAAATTAAACACCTATTTAGGCACATCTCTTGAACCCAAACAAATCAAAGACATTCTCGTATCTTTAGGACTTATGCCCACGATAAAAGATACAACCATTAAAGTCATCGTACCAAGCTTTAGGCGCGATATAGAAATCGATGTCGACATAATCGAAGAAATTGCGCGAATATACGGGTACCACAATATAACGTCTACACTTCCTGCTTCAGCTCCTCCAGTCGTCATTGCTGACCCACAACTTTATTGGGAACAAGAAATCAAAATTCGTTTGCGGGATTGGGGATTTTCTGAAACATACACATACTCAATGATTTCAGAACAACTCATGGACACGTTTGCTCTCGATAAATCGAAGGCATATAAAATATCTAATCCTTACTCAAATGACTGGGTATATATGCGACCAACATTGGTCCCAAGTGTCATTTCTGTATTGAAACAAAATATTCACAACAAAGAATCACTCAAGCTTTTTGAACTCAGCATGATTTACGAATATAGAGAACAAAACTTGCCTTTGGAACGACCAGTATTATGCGTCGGATGGACCGGTCATAAATTTTTCGAAGCAAAAGGATTAGCACAAGCCATCTTTGATATTTTTGGCATTCCATTTCCTGAAGCACTTGGAGAATATGGGTTCGTTTACAAAATTGCTGATCAGTCAATTACCATCCTCTATTTATATATGGATCTTTTCGTAAAAAATGCGTCACCAAAAAGGGTATTTACCCTCATTCCTAAATATCCATCAGTTATGGAAGATCTTGCCTTTCTCGTACCGGAAAAGTTTGCAATCGGACCGCTTATGACAGCATTTAAAAACGCACATCTTCTTATTCAATCCGTAACTCTTTTGGATACGCATGAAAATACTCGAACACTTCATATTGTCTATCAAGATAGAGAAAAAAATCTCACTTCAGAAGATGTAGCACCAATTCGACAAAAACTTCTGACACTTGCGAAAACAAAATTTAACGTATCACTCAAGGAGTAGGTGAGGGCGTTGGTGTAGCAAAGGGCTCTTTGATGCCTAATCGAATGGCGCGTTCGGTCGTTTTTCCCCGTTTATCCGTCGCTTTGACGTTTATGGTATGTGACCCTGTAGGGATGGAAATAGTTTCGGTAAATGATTTATCCTGACGTTCTTTTTTCTTTTCTCCATCAACAAATATTTCCACCCTTTCAATATCTGCAGTAGTAAATGTCTCAATCTCTAACGTCACGTTATTATCGTCAATTGTGTCAAGATCCTGCGGCTTCTTAATATTAAGAACAATTTGATCTGTCCCAGTATAGACTTCCGTAGGAGGCCTATATTTACCATCTTGTCCGCCAATCCAACCGTTAATGCCATCTTGCCATCTATTTTTGCCATCAGACGAGACAGGATCCTCTTCAGAAAAAACGATAAAAAGTTTCTCATCATAATCGCCAGTAGCAATTTCTACACTGTTTGCAAGCTTATTGCCATCTTTTCGCGATATTTTCAGTTTTTGATAGATAGAAGAAGGTGCAGTCGGCTCTGTCCCTTTGACAAAAAATTCCTGGCGAACAGGCTGACCATCTACTGGTGTACCGCCGCCATACGCATCTATTTCCATTTCAATAATATTTTCAGGCTTCGTAAAGTTTTCGTCTGGCAAACTTTTGAGCGCTTCGCGCATTATACGATTCCATATGGGAGCGGCGCCCGTCATTCCGGAAGCCAAGGATGGGTGCATGGCAGAATTATCATTATTACCAACCCATGCCACCACGACGCGCTTGGGGGTGTATCCTGCAGTCCAGTTGTCACGTTTGTCATCCGTAGTTCCGGTTTTGGCAGCGACGGTTCTCCCTGGTATAAAAAGATACGACTTGAGTCCAAAAACCTCTTTTCTTGACTCGTTATCAGAAAGGATGGAAGAGAGAAGAAACGCGACAGCAGGATCTAATTCATCTCTGGCTGATGCAGGTTTTTGTTCAAAAATAACTTTTCCCGAACTATTTTCCACTTTAAGGATTGCGATTGGGTCAACGCGCAGTCCGCCTGTCGCAAATACACCAAACGCACTTGCCAAATCAAGCATGTATACCTCTCCGCCGCCCAGAGCCAATGAGAGACCCAGTCGTTTCAAATTATCATTGGTGGGTTCAAGAGTCTTAACTCCCATCGCATATGCGGTAGTTAAGACATCCTTGACCCCGGTTAGTGCTGTCGTTTTTACTGCTATAGTATTTATCGAGTTTGCGAGTGCGAAACGCAACTGTATAGGACCTCTATACTTACTATCATAATTTTTCGGATTATATTCAGGTTTTTCTTTATCTCCGGATGGATATTTCGTATCAACATCAAGAAGAAGCGTTGAGGGCGTGTAGCCCTTCGTAAATGCTGCAGCATAAAGAATCGGCTTTATTGTGGAACCAGGCTGGCGTAACCCTTGAGTGACCACATTAAATTTAAATCCAGAGCTGTCCGTGGCGGTATAATCTTTGCTCCCAACCATGGTAAGAATTTCACCGGTATTTGGATCAAGCACCACTGCCGCACCATTTGAAACTTTAAGATTCTTGGCTTTATCCACCTCTTCCTTGACCGCAATTTGGCTCGCTTCCTGTAATTTCCAATCTAATGTCGTCGTCACTTTCATCCCTCCGGTTTCTAGAGCTTTTTGCCCAAACTTCTCAATCAAAAGATTCTTGACATATGCCACAAAGTGCGGCGCACGCAAATTATCTTCGCCGGATGCAAATATCACACCATCAAGTGCCTTTCGTATCTCACCCTCAGAAACCACAGAAATATAACTATCTTCTCTCATCCGACGCAACACTTGCGTCGTGCGTCCTATATAGGCTTTCGGATCTCCGGTAAACGGCGAGTAAATCGAGGGAGACTGAGGAAGGCCAGCTAAAATGACACACTCCGGCATGGATAAATTTTTCACATCCTTGTTAAAGTAATGCTCTGCTGCTGCTTTGACTCCTATAGCCGTGCCGCCATACGGTACTTCATTAAGATACATAAGAAGAATATCGTTTTTAGAATACTTACGTTCGATTTGGATGGAAAGAATGGCTTCTTTCATCTTTCGCGGAAGTGTTTGTTCTGTCGAGAGTAAAACGTTTTTTACCAATTGCTGAGTCAGCGTTGATCCTCCTTGGGTATCACGATATAAGACCGTACGGATAAGCGCACGCAAAATACCTGTCGTAGATAAGCCTTGATGTCTATAAAAATCCTTGTCCTCTATGGCAACTGTCGCGTCGCGCAAACACTGAGGCACTTCTTCCCACTTAGCCGGAATACGATTAGCGTCCTGAAATATATCATAGAGCTTTTCTCCGTTTCGGTCTAAAATCACCGTAGACAAGCCATCTTTTCGCTGGACTTTATCCGGTCGAGGTAAATCTTTGGCATACCATGCAAAGAGTATCGAAACACAAAGGAGACCGAATATAAATAGAAAAAAGCTTGCAAACGCAACGATACTCATGGATTTTATGCGTGCTGATCGAGTGCCTAAATATCTTCGTTTTTGGCGTTCAAGATACATCGTATACATTAATGCTATTGTACCGCGAGATTGACAAGATTGACAATGTGTGGTATAAACTTCATACAAGTTAATACGAAAAGCACTGACGGAGACTCAAGTAAAAAGATAAAAGTGACAAAAAGAAAGCAAGCGGGTGATGCAAGACTTGCCGAATTTTATTTTTTGAAATACCCTCCACGAGCTGAAAGACTGAAAAATTCTAAAGTAAGTCAATCTGGGTAAGCCCATAATAGCAGAATGTATGTGTCGCCTTAAGCAGAGCATACAAATGAGGCTAAGGTAAACAGTCGGTCTCTGACCGATTTTTTTATGGCAATTGCCATAAAACCTTAGCAAAACAAGGTGGTACCGTGTTCTTTATCGAACGCCCTTGCAGGTTACTCAGAAATTTCTGGGCAACTTGCACGGGTGTTTTTTTTGTTCGCTGAGGTAGCAAAGTGGTCAATTGCAACTGTCTGTAAAACAGTTGCCCAAAAGGGCTGCGGAGGTTCGAATCCTCCCCTCAGCACATGATTAAATGTGAAATATATAAAAATTTATTATAAGGAGGATGTATGTCTATAGAAGTACGCAGACCTGAAAAAGATGAGGTGTTCAACGAAAAAGATGCAAAAGCATACGCAGATGGGTGTGATTTCAAAGAGGGAATCAAAAAAACCTCAGACTACGCTATTGTAGCAGCTGAAGCGGCTCGCATGTTTGGAAGACAAGGTCGATTAAGCGGTCTCGTAGTAGAGGTATGTCCGGGTCCTGGAAACTTATGTGGTGAACTTATAAAAATGGGAGCACAAAAGACAATCGGCATAGATGCATCAGAAACAATGCTTGATCACGCATCGCAAAAATTCGCTCATGAAATAGCACAAGGACGCATGGAATTTAAAAAAGGATGGGCTCAACATTTGCCACTAAACGATGGCATAGCAAAAGGAAGTCTAAACTTTCATTCCTTTCACCAGTTTAGGGATGAACAAAGAGCTTTTGATGCACTCAAAGAAATGATACGAATTCTTGCCCCAAACGGGTGGGGATTTGTGAGAGATTTTAGAAGAGATGTACCCTCACTCGTTATGGATAGATTTTTAAAAAAGCGCACCGCAAAAACGCCGGCAGTCGCTGAACTGTTGCGAGAGTCTCTAAGTGCCGCATTTAGTCAGGATGAATTTAGAGACATGTTAAAACACATAGATGGTATCAAATTTACTGTTGAGAAAGCGCGTGACCCAAGAAGGATACTGTCGCTTTGGCCTGCAATCGCGCTTGATCCGGTCCCGCACTGGATGGATTCGATGATTGATCAAAATGTAAGAATACAAAAATTGAAATAAGAAAGGAAAATTATGAATAAACAGAAATCAAAAATAATCCGAGCAGATGTAGTAGGAAGCATGTTACGACCACAATTTCTTTTGGATATGCAGGATAAAGTAAAGAATGGCAACGCAACACAAGCTGATCTCACCCATACTGAAGATAAGGCAATCAAAGAATGCGTCGCCATCCAACAGGAAGCTGGTGTCGATATCGTAACGGACGGAGAAATGCGTCGACCAGTATTTTGCCATAATTTTGTGAAATCAGTCGATGGTTTTAAGTGGGATATCCCAGAAAACACCGTCATCTGGTTTGACATGCACGGCAATCAGATGATTGATCCGGTTACCGTCGGTGTAGTCAAAAAGCTTACTAAAATTCATGACATTTCAGTGGATGAATTTTCGTTTTTGCGTGGTATAACATCCCAACCCACAAAAATAACTATTCCAAGTCCAACCATGATGAGTTACTTTTTTGCGCCCGGCATATCTAACCGTGTATACAAATCACCTATGAAATTTCTCAAAGAGGTAACGTCTATACTAAAACAAAGTATCACGGAACTTGAGCGAATAGGTGTTACGCATATTCAAGTTGACGCGCCAGAATTTGGCATGCTTTTGGATCCCGTGCAACAAGCGTGGTTTGCTGATAAAGGATTTAATCCAAAGACACTCGTTTCAGATGGTGTAGATATGATAAACGACGTGCTTGAAGGATTTAATGGCACTAAAGCGCTTCATATTTGTCGAGGAAACGATAAAAATCGATTTATGGCCAAAGGTGGATATGATGCTATAGCACAAACGGTGTTTGCTCACGCAAAAGTCGATAGACTGCTTTTGGAGTTTGATTCTGAACGCGCAGGGAGTTTCGCGCCGCTTTCTTTCGTGCCGAAAGATAAGACCGTTGTTTTGGGACTGATTACAACGAAGTCGCCAAAGCTTGAGACAGAAAAAGAAATTATACATCGAATAAATGAAGCATCGAAGATTATTCCACTTGATCGACTTGCACTGAGCACACAATGTGGCTTTGCATCAGTAGCGAAGGGCAATAATATTTCATTTATCGATCAAAATAATAAATTAACACTTGTTGCAAATATTGCAAGAAAAGTTTGGGGTAACACAAGCAGTTAAATAATCAAATAAACTATGATATAGTAAACATACATTATGGATCTAATAGAAGAACTGTTAACTCGAGGGGTAGAAAATATTATTCCAGATAAAGAAAATCTTCGGAAACTGTTAGCCAGTGGTAGAAAACTTAATATTTACCTTGGCATTGATCCTACGGCCACTCATATTCATATCGGACACGCGGTACCACTTCGCAAGCTAAACGCGCTCGCGCAATTGGGTCACAACGTTACCTTTCTGATCGGGGACTTTACAGCCCTCATTGGTGATACCTCTGATAAAGATACCGAGAGGCCTGTACTGACGCCTAAACAAATCAAGAAGAACTTTGAAACGTACAAAAGCCAAGCGGAAAAAATACTTGATTTTTCTAAAGTTACTGTGCATTTTAACAGTGAGTGGCTCCAAAAACTTAACTTTATTGAAATCGTTAAGCTTACCCAACATTTCTCTGCTGGGGAATTTGTCAATCGTGAACTCATACGCAATCGACTCACTCAGAAAAAAAAGGTTGGCCTCCACGAACTCTTGTATCCTGTCATGCAAGGATATGACAGTTACTTTATGGACTCTGACATTCAACTAGGAGGCACTGATCAGACGTTTAACATGCAAGCGGGGAGAGTATTGCAAAAGGATCTGCGAAACAAAGAATCTTTTATTATCGCCAATGGATTTCTTGAAGGAACGGATGGAAGAAAAATGAGTAAATCATGGGGAAATGCAATATGGCTGTCTGATACTCCAGAGGAAATGTTTGGCAAAGTCATGTCTCTTAACGATACTCTGATAATAAGCTACTTTACTCTGTCGACTAATGTGCCCATGTCCGATATTTCCAACATAGAAAAAAGATTAGAAGCAGGTGAAAATCCCATGATACTCAAAAAAGAATTGGCACACCAAATTGTCACCGAACTACACTCCCAAAAAAATGCAGACGAAGCACAAACTATATTTGAAAAACGATTTCAAAAAGGAAACATCACAAATGCAACCTTACCAACGGCATCTCTAACAAAAATACAGCCCAACAGTACAATCATTGACGCGTTACTAGTTCTCGAATTAGCGCCAAGCAAATCAGAAGCAAAAAGACTTGTGGAACAACACGCAGTCAAAGTTAATGGCAATGCAATTTCAAAAGCAAAGGACGCAATTAATTTAAAAATCGCAGATATAGTTGAAGTCGGCCGAAAAGCTGTTAGAATAGAAGAGTAAAAAATGAAATACGCCCGCAAGAGCGTGCATAAGTTGACAAGAAACACTACGCCCGCAAGAGCGTGCATAAGTTGACAAGAAACACTACGCCCGCAAGAGCGT
>CAYIXE010000020.1:10581-15542 GCA_964367095.1 uncultured Gammaproteobacteria bacterium
GTATAAGTTTTTCTAAGTTAAATATATGATTTCAAAATAAAAATCATATATTTAACAAGAAATACTAATATGAACTTTTTTAGAAAACATGAAATGGTTTGGAAAGTAATCGTCGTCATCGCATCATTGGCGTTAGTCGCGACGTCATTTATCCCACTTCTTGCCGGCGGCCTTCAATGATCTCTCTCATAGAGTGCTAGTCGAGTCTTCTAGACGAAACCATTCCCTTCTCCTTCTCCAAAAAAAACTGTTCAATTTCATGCCTACGCATCAAGTAATATCCCGATGTGCGAAGCTATTCCACCCCCGAGGTGGATAAACTAGTAGAAATAAGTTCTATTCGAAGATACAATATGATTACACATGCAACTAGAACTCTCATCTCCAGCCCAATATGTCCCGCGCGTGGGACCAATGATGGCCCAAAAATTAGAGAAGCTAGGAATATACACCGTTTTTGATCTTCTCTATCACATCCCATTTCGCTACGATGATTTTTCCCATACCACAAAAATTAACGACATACGACCAAATGAAATAGTGACTACTACAGGGACCATTGAATCAATCGTTAATATTTTCACCAAATCAGGAAAACCGATGCAGAAGGCAGTACTCTCAGATGATACAGGACACATAGAGTGTTTATGGTACAACCAAACGTTTCTTGCCAAAATACTTAAACCCGCGACGAAAATCGCAGTATCCGGCAAAGCCAATTGGTTTGGCCACACACTGGTACTCGAGTCACCTGTGTATGAGCTTATGGAAGGCATTGACGCACATTTACACACAGGAAGGCTTGTGCCAGTGTATCCTGAAACCGCAGGCGTCACATCCAAATGGATCCGCGGACGGATAAACTTCATTTTACAAACGTGCATACCCAAAGTAGAAGAATCACTTCCGCAAACGATTCTTACCCGCCAAAAACTCATACCGTTAACAATTGCATTACAAAACGTCCATTTCCCTTCAAAACTCTCCGACGCATATGAGAGCAAAAAACGATTGGCATTTGATGAAATGTTTCTTTTAATCGCCAAATCAGCATACAGAAAAAAACAACGAGAAAGCCTTGTCCACGCACCCGTTCTTACGATAAACGATGATTCTCTCGAAAAAATTATTACATCACTTCCCTTTAGCTTAACGGATGATCAGCTAACCTCAATCAAAGAAATTCGAAACGAGGTAGCCAAAAAAAACCCGATGAATCGATTATTGGAAGGTGATGTAGGATCAGGAAAAACTGTGGTAGCAACAATTGCTATGTACATTACTCACCAAAGCGGGTTTCCATCCATCCTTATGGCCCCTACGCAAATACTGGCGACACAGCACTACCTCACCATCACAAAAATATTTCACACTCTTCCAATTCGAATTCGTTTAATAACAGGTCAGAAAAAAGAACAAAAAAATTATGACGGCAAAGAGGATGCCCACATCACCATAGGCACTCACGCTCTTCTTTCCGATACTGAATCTATCCAAAACGTCGGCCTCGTTGTCATAGATGAACAACAGCGCTTCGGTGTAACACAACGAAACATTCTCTTAAACACTAAAAAAAATACATCCACCCCTCATCTTCTGACGATGACCGCCACACCGATCCCTCGTACTCTTGCCCGCGTCGTCTACGGCGAGATGGATCTTTCTACCCTTCTTACCATGCCAAAAGGACGCAAAAAAATTACCACATGGGTCGTATCGGAAGAAAAGCGCGTCAGCGCATATGAATGGATTCGAAAAGAACTAAAAACCCACAACACGCAAAGCTTTATCGTATGCCCTCTTATCGAGGAATCCGACACACTCTTGACGGTTAAAGCCGCAACCCAAGAATACGAACGGTTAAAAGCTCACGAATTTAAAGACTTTCGTGTGGGACTTCTCCATGGCCGTTTAAAACCCAAGGAAAAAGATGCTCTCCTTCAAGATTTTCGATTACAAAAATTGGATATACTCGTCACCACCCCTGTCGTAGAAGTAGGGATAGATATACCCACAGCCACTATTATGGTTATAGAAGCAGCTGACAGATTTGGATTATCTCAGCTTCACCAACTTCGCGGCCGTGTTGGGCGCAGTGATCTTTCCTCGTACTGCTTGCTTTTTACAGAAAATGTTTCAGAACTCGCGATAAAAAGGCTAAAGGCTCTGGAATCTACCCACAGCGGACCAGAGCTTGCGCAGTTAGATCTCTCACTAAGAGGGCCCGGCCAACTCTTTGGCACACGCCAACATGGCTTACCGGATCTAAAAATTGCCAGCTTCACAGATTCAGCCCTCGTCCATGCGGCAAAAACAGAAGTAGAATTCCTTTTTGCCAAACCAATTGATCTTTCGACAATTCCCCTATTGAGGGAAGCCATGAAAGAGAGTAAAATTGAATCAATTGCAGATTAAATTATGGCTCCACTACCGAAACGCAAACATTCAACCAGAAGAAAAGGCAAAAGAAGAGCGGCTCTCTTTGTGTCTCTTCTAAAAATTTCAGCATGCCCAAAGTGCGGCAAAGGCAGGATGCCCCACAGGATGTGCCGTTACTGTGGGTATTACAACGATCGAGTTGTTATTGCACCAAAGACGAAAAAGACTAAAAAATCCGCATAGTCCATGAAGACAGCCAAAGATCCTCGTCATCAGCATCGCATTACCCTCATGCAGTCATTATTCTCCTATAGCTTCAACGACAAGCGCAATCATAAAGCGATCGAACCAATACTGGTAAACTTGTCTTCTATCGACAAACAAATTGAACGTGCCGCTCCTGATTGGCCGATAGAAAAAATTGCAAAAATAGATGCGGCTATACTGCGACTCGCATTGTATGAACTCCTCTACAAAAAAGACGCTCCGATAAAAGTCATCATCGATGAAGCCATAGAACTTGCGAAAGAATTTGGCAATGATCAAAGTGCAAAGTTTATAAACGGCGTTCTTGGTACAATAGTCAAAGAAGAACAAAACGTATGAAATTTAAAGATGACCTAGATTCACTTCAGACCGCTATAGGCGTGACATTTACCAATCAACAGCTGTTAAAGCATGCTTTTGTACATCGATCGTATCTTAATGAGTCCCGCGAATTCCCACAGTCCAATGAACGACTCGAGTTTTTAGGGGACGCGGTGTTATCCTTTGTGACTTCTGAGTATCTCTATCGAAAGTATCCGCAGTATCCGGAAGGCACGCTCACAAACGTTCGCTCAACACTGGTCAAAACGACAAGTTTAGCAATCACTGGCGCTGAGCTTCACTTGGGACAATTACTCCTTCTTTCCAAAGGCGAAGAAAGCTCAGGAGGCAGAACCAACCCATCTCTTTTGGCTGATTGTTTTGAAGCGCTCTTAGGAGCAATTTTTCTTGATCAGGGGATAGAAGTCGCCAAAAAATTTGTAGAAAAAGTATTGCTGTATAAAACAGACTCAATTATCAAAAATAAAAGTTATGTCGATTACAAAAGTTTACTGCAGGAAATCATCCAGGAAGAAACAAAAGTATCGCCAACCTACAAAGTGATAAAAAGCGAAGGTCCGGATCACGACAAGGTATTCTATGTAGAGGTAATGATGGGGGAGACGCCTCTTTCACAAGGCAAGGGCAAATCCAAACAAGAAGCAGAACAAGACGCAGCCACCAAAGCTCTTGAGAAGAGAAACAAAAACTGATAGAATACGAACATGTTAAAGATTCGACTCGCACAATATGGCTCCAAAAATAGACGCACCTTTCGTGTTGTCGCCATTGATGAAAGTAAGCGAAGAAACGGTAAACCCGTCGAAATTTTGGGCTTTTACAATCCGCTTGTCAAACCCGCACAGTTTAAAATTGATAAAGAACGCCTCAACTATTGGAAGTCCCAAGGTGCGGTCATTACGATAGGCGTATCGAAACTTCTTGACAAAGCCTCATGAAAGACACACTTACCTATTTAGTCACGGCAATTGTTGATCATCCGGAAGATGTGGTCATAGAAGAGCGTCAGGTTGAGGATATGACGGTCTTTACTCTGCACGTCAATCCCGAAGATATGGGCAAAATTATAGGCAAAGGCGGCAGAATTATCCGAAGTATTCGTGATCTTATTAAGATTCTTGCAGCAAAGAAAAATATCTATGTCGATGTCGAGATCGCAGAAGGACTCGAAATAAGCAAACCTGCAATTGCATGAAGTTCTCCATCATCACACTTTTTCCCGACATGTTTAGCGGTCCGTTTGGCTTCTCAATCATCAAACGAGCGAAAGAAAAAAAACTCATCAACTTAGAAATTATCAATCTTCGCGACTTTTCAAAAGACGCATACAAATCAGTCGATGACAGGCCCTACGGTGGGGGAGCGGGAATGATACTACGCGTAGATATAGTGGATAGAGCACTCCAGCATATCAAATCACAAAACCCAAAACCTGCCTCGCCGGCAGGCAGGCTCAATGGCCAACAAACCAAAATAATACTTTTAGATCCACAAGGCACACCGTACAAACAGTCAATAGCCAAAGATCTCGCGACAAATTTTGACCACATTATACTCATCTGCGGCCATTATGAAGGAGTGGACGCGCGTATACGAGATTTAATTGATGAGGAAATATCCATAGGCGACTATATCCTGACAGGCGGCGAAATTCCTGCGATGGTACTGGTCGATAGTGTCACACGATTATTAGACGGTGTTCTTTCCAAAAAAGAAGCCACAGTACATGAGTCCTTTTCTGACGTACTTCTTGAGTATCCACAGTATACAAGGCCCCAAACCTACAACGGCATACAAGTGCCCGAGGTTCTTAAATCCGGCGATCCCAAAAAAATTAACATATGGCAAAAAAAGGAAGCACTACAAAAAACAACGTGCAAACGACCTGATCTTCTTAGGGCTCGTTCGCAAATTACTTGGCTATGACTTGTTTTTTCTGTTGATAAATTCACCGTTGCACTGAATGGTGGGAG
>CAYIXE010000021.1:0-15376 GCA_964367095.1 uncultured Gammaproteobacteria bacterium
GGGCTTCTTCCACCCTGCCTTGAAAGGCAGGGTATAAAGATTTGATTCAATTATTGTTCCAATTATTCCTACGACAGGTGGAAACTGATGATAGAGAGCTGCACTAAAAATAGTTGCGAGCACAATACTAAAAGCCTGTATACTTCTTGGATATCCTGCGTTTGAAGCCAATTTATATGCATAAAAGATTGCGAGATCTGAAATAGCTGCAAGAACCGATACGATCAAAATAAGGAAAGAGTTCTTAGCGTCAGGTAATACAATTTTGGTAGTCGAAAATGAAACTATCCACAGTATTATCGCAACGATACTGTAATACCATGCCATCACAAGTTGAGGAGATATCGTTTGTTGAATAGACTTTAAAAAAAGCGGAATTATTCCAAAACCAAGAGCAGAAATAAGTGATGGGATAAACCAATTAGTCATATTTAGTATTGTAATACCTTGCGGAGGAGACAGGACTTCCCGTCGAGCGGGATTGTCGCTCGCCAGCGCTCGCACCTTACTTCTCGCCCTATCTATGGTTGCCCACCACATCTTAGCATTCGCCTTTTCAGTACTATTCGTACACGGCTCATGCTGCGGTTGTTGGTGGGCATTGTCGATTTCTATCCTCGTCCATATGAATTGACTCGGTAAGAAACGTCAATGCGGAGGAGACAGGACTCCCTTCGATAAACTCAGGGTAAACTTCTCGTCCTGTTCACACCTCAACAAACTCAGGTGCTTCGACTCAATTGTATCAACTTGAAAAGTTTACCCTCAATCAATGCTTTCTTCTTTGCGAAAGACCAGCCTTTTAATTGTTTTTCTCGTTTCTCAGCTAATTCCTTGGTCTCGTATTGTTCACAATGGACAAGTTCAGTATCAGAAAATTTCTTAGTAAATAACGACATACCATCTTTATGTTGCTTAATTCGCCTCTTTAAATCCAATGTCATGCCAACATAATAAATTTTCTGATCGCAAAGAAGTATATATGTATACCATTTCATACAACAACCATCGCGAAGCACTGAGCTTGTCGAAGTGCGGAGGAGACAGGACTCGAACCTGCGAGGGATTTGACTCCCGCGCCCTTTCCAAGGGCGTGCCGTAGCCACCCACCGCGCAGCGGGGTCCCGCCAAAGGCGGTGATGGGCACTCTTTTTAAGCGGAGAGGAGGGGACTCGAACCCCTAATCCCGTTTCCAGGACACTCGCTTTCCAAGCGAGGCGACTACCAATTATCACACCTCTCCGTGAATTAACTTTTTAAACTGAACACCACCCTTATATTTCTTAATTTCCATTTCTCTTTTCCATGCAGTTTGCTTTGTTAAACTTGACTCTTTATATACTAATTCCCAAGGTATTCCTCTTTTTGTATATAAAGACTTTCCATAATTATGATATTTTATTCGCTTTTCTAAATCCGATGTAGATCCAACATAATGTCGTCTTAATTTATTACTCCAGAGTATATATACCCAATAAGACATATGCTGTAGCCACCCACCGCGTAGCGGGGTCCCGCCAAAGGCGGTGATAGGCCACCCTCCGCAGGGCGGGGTCCCGCTTTGCGGGATCCTCCAATCGCATTATTATATCATCTTTCCCGCCAATCCCGATGCTATAATGCGTATATGACAGTGCGTCACAAAGCGCTTTTTGCAATACTTATTTCAGCCATCTTGTGGGCAAGTGCGGGATCTGTTTCCAAATTATTGTTTATGAATGCGTCCCCCTTTGTAGCGGCAAGTCACCGATTTATCCTCGCGTCACTAATGATTCTTCCCTTTTTTCTCCGGGTAAAAAAACCAAAAGGTTTCTTTCTTTCCCTCCTGCCGCTTGGATTATTTAATTCCGGCAATATTCTGTTTTACTACACGGGTCTTTCTCTTACCACGGCAAACACCGGAAGCATCTTGGGCACTGCAATTCCTATTACTGTCGCACTTTTTTCTCCGTTTTTCATAAAAGAACCTATCGAAAAAAATAAACTAATAGGAATACTTATCGGACTTATCGGCGCACTATGCATCGTGCTGCTTCCAATGATTGAAAAAGGAAACGTTTCGTCAGGAAATATTCTTGGCAATCTCTTAATGGTGGGCAGTCTACTTTGTTGGACGTTTTACATCATCTTCTCCCGACGTATTCTTTTAAAAGGTGAATACTCGCCTATACTCTCAACTTCAGTCAACATATTTACCGTAACCATTGTCGCAACATTTGCATCATTTATTACTGGACAAACACTTATATCACCGGTACTTCTTATTCCTTCATATGCAGGCGTATTACTCTATGCGGCAATAGGAATTACGATTGTCACGTTTTTTCTTTTCCAATGGGGGGTACAGCATGTATCTGCAACGACTGCGTCTCTTAAAGAATATGTACAGCTCGTTGTGGGCGTGGGTATAAATGCTATAGTTCTTGGAGAACGACTTTCTCCAACATACATACTCGGATCCATATTAATCATTCTTGGCGTGCTGTTTGCCACAGGGAAACATCTCACAAAAAAATCAGCTCAAACACTTTTTGACCAAGGGGAATAGCGTCACTTTGCAAACTCTTCATGGATTGTCGCGCGTATATCTTTCCACCAATCTTGTGAATCGGTTTTCGATAGAAGCGTCATCAACTCTATAGATTCAGGAAGCCGCACACGCAATGAATTAGCATCCATCCATTCTTTGGCATGGGTATTCCCACGCTCCATAAGAATTTTACACTCCACGCCAAAAGCAATTACGTTTGCTTCGTAAACGACAAGTGCTTCAAGCGTTTGCTTGGCTTCATATTCATTTAATAATTGTAATAATTCATCATCGACTTCAGAAAAAATATCTATATTTGCTTTGTCTTCATGACGTGTCATATATAATTTAGCTACTTTGTCCATCTCGCCCGTGCGACCCTCATGAAAATCATGAAAAATACTCATGATTAATATTTTTTCCATAGAAACACATCTCTCTTCTATTTTCGCTGCATTAATCTGCTTAGCTAACAAATAGGCTATTACTGCAGTCATGAAGGAGTGTTCTCCTACTCCTTCTTCATTGTCTCCCAATCTCTGCCAGCCTGTACGAAGCATTCGCTTCACATTCGCCGCTTCATAAATAAGATTTGCCAACTGTTTTGTTTGTTTCATACATGCATTGTATCAAATATTAGATTTACTTTGATATAATAATCCAAATGAAATCATCCATGCTTCTTATTCGACACGGTCAAGTAGATTCACCGATGGGATCAACTGGGCCACTCATGTATGGGTCCCAACAACCCTTAAACAAAATTGGCGAACAACAAATGACAAAATTGGGAGAATCATTTAATGCACAAGGATTGACCCCACAAATTATTTATACTAGTCCATTCCCACGCGCTGTCCAATCTGCTCAAATACTCAGTAACGAACTCCCTAATCATCCACGGGTAATCATCCGCGACAATTTACGCGGTGGATTTTCTCCGCAATGGGATGGAAGACTAGTAAGCGAACTCGCAAACGTCAAAGAAGATATATTTTCAAAAAATCCATATCAACCCGATATACACGGAGAAACGTTACAAGAAGCGTACGCACGCGTAACCCAAGAATATCAGCAACTTCTCGATACCAACCCAGAATCAACCATTGCAATGGTAACGCACGGCGAAATAGTGAGTATTATTCGACACTATGAAAAAACTGATGATAAAAACAAAGCAGGATTAGATCAACCCATCGGAAAAGCTGAAGCACTGCTTATTCAGCGTAATAACGAAGGAACAATATTGAAACAGCAACTTATCACATCAGAATTCCAATCAAATCCTGTAGAAATGAAAAAATAAGCGCATCTCTCCTAATTTTAATTTATTTTAATGCTTTTATAAAATCGTTGATTGATATTTCAGCTCGTTTCACTTGTGATTTCAAAAGAAACTGTGCCACTTCTTTATGAAGTGGAATTGAGAGAGTTGGAGAATTAGATTTTTGTAAAATTGCGTGATCTCCAGAGGTGTGAACGTGAATGTACCCAAATTTAAGAAATGCCTTTACTGCCTTCTTACCAGAAATGTTTGTGAGTTTAGGCATATGCCATAGGCATTGGAGTTTCTACGCTTCTTCGAATCACGTCTATGTTCCTGTCTGTTTTGACAAGTGTTTTCATATACGCCTTTATTGCTTTTTCCACATTTGCTACTGCCTCTGCCTTTGTTTTTCCTTGAGACATACATCCATATAAATTAACCACGTCAGCGACATAGCCTTTATAAGAGGTGTCATACGTCAACTCAATTAAATAGTCTAATTTTTGAATGTTCATACAACCTCATTATAGCAGATATTTTGTGCACCTGATCGGAATCGAACCGATATCGCCGGCTTCGGAGGCCAGAACTCTATCCGTTAAGCTACAGATGCGAAATTTTGGTAAGATCTCCCCTAAGCACAATTGGTTGGATAGCGTGCATCTCCGTTTTATAATCCATTTCTGGGACGGGATAAAGTAAAAATATTTTTTTCCCTAATCCAAACGCATATCCCATTTCCAAAAATGTGTTGCCTCCGATGTATCCTTTTATACTCTTTTTCTCATAATTGAGAACAAGGATTGCGTCTGCACTTTCAATTTTTTTGAAATGCTCGCGGATGAAGTCGTATTCTATTTTGGCAGTGATCCGCTCTTCATCGTTCTCCATATATGACTCGTTTTTCGCCAAATCATCCAATTCACCGGGGACGTACACGGTAAAGCCGCGCTCAGTAAGAAGCCCGCGAACTTTATCCATCTCTTTGTGAAACTGCATACTGCCGCAAATAGTGATGGTCATAAATATTTTCCTTACCAGTGCGGAGGGTACAGGATTCGAACCTGTGCCTCCCTTACGGAAGAATAGTTTTCGAAACTATCGCCTTGAACCGCTCGAGCCAACCCTCCGCGCTGAAAAGGTGTGCGTCCCCGGACAGAGTCGAACTGTCATCACAGCCTTCGCAGGGCCGCATTCTATCCATTGAACTACGGAGACAACCCTTCGAATTCTCTCAGGGTTGTCCTGAGCCTGTCG
Organism: uncultured Gammaproteobacteria bacterium; assembly: GCA_964367095.1. Taxonomy (GTDB): domain Bacteria; phylum Patescibacteriota; class Microgenomatia; order UBA10105; family UBA927; genus UBA927. The sequence goes on from CAYIXE010000021.1 coordinate 5,055, forward strand.
AAGGACCCACGTGTATTTTACTACGGATTACACCATGAAGCTAGGCTTGGGGCTTCTCAAGGGGAATTTTTTCCGTGATCCAATTTGCAGCATTATCCACCCAACTTTTCACCGGTTCCTCACGATAGGGAATATAATCAGCAACAATTCCTTTCACTTTCGCCTTCGGCTCACTTCCCAAGAGAATAATCATTCGTGGACCCATCATGGGGCGCAACACCATCATCACCTGTCCCCACTGCTCTTCAAACCAAAAATCAGCAAATTCTTCCCAACGATTATAATGCCCCGCGCTCTCTATCCCCATACTCGTTAATCGATGCTTTATATCCTCAGGAGGGACCGTTGCCAAAACATAAACCAAAAATAATATCGAAATTGCCGCAGCCATCAGCGCAAATTCTCTGGCAAATACAAAAATGACGCAAAACAAAAACACAATTGCCACGATATTGGTAAAGTATTCCTTATCTCGTTTCTTAAAGAGTCGCGACGGAGATGTCCATACCAACAACTCCTCTTCATTACGTTCTTTCTTTTGCCCTTCTTTATCCATATACCTAGTATAGACTACTTTACATTATTCTTCTATCGTACCATCCGTCAACTCAAGGGTTTTTAAGTCCGGAAGCGATCGTACCACTCCCTGAAGATCTCCATACATCCCATGGGTATTATCGATAACCCTGCGAAGTTGTTTTTCTTGCCGCGCCCACTTGGTCTGAAACCACCGTTTCTCACGCTCCACTTCTTCCTGCATACTCCCAAACGCTTCACCAATTGCCTCGATTCTTTGCTTAAACTCAATGCTGGTAATGTACGTGTACAAATCTTCCATCTTTTCACTTTTTCCGGTGTTTGCTAACTTTTCAAAATTGACACTCACGAGATTATAACGAAGTGCAAGAGCTAAAGGCATCGCCATGGTTCGAACGACCACCCACACGCCATCAGTGTATTGAAATGTCGTAAGTTTGTCAGGCGGATCCGTGACGACGAGTACTGCGATGTGTGCCTTGGCCTGCCGCTGATCTTCTTTAAGCTTTCCAATCCACTGATTGCTCCACTGTGCATTTTTTGATTCCCAAAGTATCGTGCCGCAATCATGTCCGCGCTTATCGACCACTCTTTGGAGAATATCAGCCCCCCGCTGTCCCTTTTTCACTTCTTCAATAATATCAGCGGGGAACTCACGTTTGAGACTTTCCTCAAGCTCTAATTCAAGCGACTCGCCCTGTGCTTGTTGGGAGCCTCTCTGCATCTGCGCCTTGAGCTCTTCAACTTGCTTTAACGCGTCCTGCAAATTTTTCGCACTCTCTCTATCTTTCAGCTCATGCTCTTCAAGAGTTTTTTTCCGGCTATCTGCTCTGATTTTTTCTTCTTCATCCGCCATCTTCTTTTTCATCTCCAGCTCTCGCTCTTCATCGCGACGCCGCAGCTTTCGTAAATCTTCCGTAAGTTCTTCTAGCTGCTTTAACAATCGTTTGTTTCTCTCTTTTTCTTCTAGGGAATCCTGTCTTAATTGTTTGGTCGCTTCTTCCTGTTCAAGTCGAATTTTTTCGGCTACCTTTTTCTCTGTCTCTTCCTTCAGTATTTTTAATTCGATCTCATGCTTATTTTTTTCTCTCCCGACTATCTCCTCCTGCATTTGATGACGAAATGCTTCGCTTGGCTCAAAGCTCTCGCCACATTTCGGACAACGGATAGTATTATTATCTGACATAAAAGATCGTTACGTTGGTTATACCTTTATTTGAAGTTTTATACAACTATAACGATGAACTGCTCAAGCAGAAGCTAAGAACCAAGATGTAATTTCATGCTAATGCCACCAGAGTTTGCTATCTTTTTCAATTTTTTTGGCGTCATCCGCGCAACTTCTTCACGCGTTAAACCAGCAAATGTCATGTCTACATCTTCTTGAAAGGTTAACGGGCGATCACCAATTATAAAGTGAACAAGACTTCTTCCTCTATTAATCGATGTAAAACCCTGCTGCGTACCTCTTTCATCGACAACTTCATTTCTTTTTATTGCCATATGCCCTCCATGCACCGCGGGCCAAATCTAGTGCCTTGATCGACGTCTTTTTTGGCTAAATGGAATTTCTTTAAATAATTTTACCAACTCGTTCTCTTTTACGTATTGTAGAGTTCCATCATCTCTCACACCAACAATTACTTGTGGATCTACTCCATCACGAATCGCTCGTTGAGCTTCCACGCGTTCTGGAGGCAATGGATATAATCGTAACGCACTCCGACGCCTTACATGCTCTATATCTCCTTTTATCCTCATCGTAGCCTAGAGTATACTCCATGCTTATCAAAATACGCAACATATACTCCTCGTCTCCCATATTTCACACTACAACTTTTCTGTGCTATAGCGTAAAAAAGTTGTAGTAGGCATTCAGAGTACGTTATCGCTGTACGTACCGCCTTGTTTATCTTGCTATAATACTCTCAGTGCAAAATCTCTCCCGACCACGAAACATTCTTTTTGTCTACCTATCCTTGCCTCGCGTCAATCGAGAAATCATGGAGCACGACGTCACAGAACTCTGGCAACTGGTAAAGACTTTAGGAAACGCCCAAGTCATCGACCTCATTGAGCAAAAAGGAAAGGAATTTGACGCGACCTACATCGGTCCAGGAAAAGCCGAAGAAATCGGCGAATACCTCAAAGAGCATGAGATAGACATCATAATTCTCAATGGTCAATTGAAGCCAAACCAAAAATTTAATCTCCTGCAAATGTACTGGCAGATACGGCCAAACATCCAAATTTGGGACAGAATTGACCTTATCCTCTCTATCTTTTCTCGTCACGCCAAAACCCAAGAAGCGAAACTGCAAATTGAATTAGCCAAAATGGAGAGCATGGGGCCTCGCATATTTGGTATGGGGATGATTCTCTCTCGCCAAGGCGGCGGCATAGGGACACGAGGAATAGGTGAGACGAATACGGAACTTATGAAGCGGCATTGGAAACAGGCGATCAAAAAAGTGTACGATACACTTGAAAAATCCGTGGCGTCACGTGAGCGTCAAATGGATCATAGAAAAAATTTGGGACTTCAGACCATCTCTATCGTTGGGTATACCAACGCCGGCAAGACGTCACTGTTTAATATTTTGACGCATAAAAAACATGTGGTAGAAAATGCGTTGTTTGCCACGCTCGATAGTACAGTCGGAGAAATTTATATGCAAAGTTTACAGAAAAAAGTGCTCATCTCAGATACCATCGGCTTTATCGCCAACCTGCCGCCCTCCCTTATAGAAGCTTTCAAATCAACTCTGATGGAATCCGTGCATGCAGACATCATCCTTCATGTCATCGATGCATCAGACCCCCTGATGATGGAAAAAGTGAGGGTAGTAGATGAAATACTTGAGCAACTAACGATTACAAAAGAAAAAGTCGTACTCGTGTTTAACAAAACAGATTTAGACACTAATGCGAATACCAAAAAACTCGCCCGCCTTGCCATGGACGTGCCACATGTCTATATCTCTACTAAAACGAAAGATGGAATTGAAAAACTCACATCCGAATTGCTTCCAAAAATGATTAAGAAGAATTTATAGTCGGACAAATCAAACAAACCCACTATTTCATCCACTACAAAATATATACGCTATAGCGTATATATTTTGTAGCAAGGATTCAGTCAAAATTGGGTGAGTATAAATATAATATCTCGGTCATAGGATATCGACTTACTCTCCAACTTCAATAACAAACTTTGTTATTTCTTCCTGGGATGCATCAGACCGATTGATTTAGTAAAAAGATGATTAAGACTCACCCACACGCCGAGGGTGTGTAACATAAGTCACTGCTCCGGATGCTGAATTTTGAAAAACTTTTAAGCTCGGGCGGGCAAAAAGGAAGGGGATTGGGGGTATTTCGCTTTGCGAAATGCGCCGCCAGTACAGTTGCGCTTGACCCACCCTCCCGTTCACGCACAATATCCACGCCGTGGGAAAAAGAGGAGACGACGGGGATGCTCCCTTATATATTCCAATTTTCTTTTTCTGTTTTATATGACCATGCACGCATCCTAAGTTGAACATTGAGTACATTTCCTGTATTTGGAGTAGTTGAATTTTGATCCGTCGATATTCCCTGAGGTTGTGTAGCAGAAAGTGGTAATTGGAATGCTACAGGTTCAACAACAACTTCTCCCGTTGAAATAAACTTTTGATCCGTCTCATCCGTAAGGTAAAGTTTCGCTACATGTTGACCAACTTGTTGTGGTGGATAGTTAATTGATATTTTTGATTTTGCTTCGGTCGGAAGTAATAATGGCTTAACATATGTTTCACTCAAAGAGCCTATTTGCCATTTATGAATGTAGAGATTTGCCCTACCAACATTCAGTATTTCAATAGAAAAGCCACTAACTGCTGGCATAATACTCAATGCAACATAATCAGATAACTCTTGCATGCGTTTATTAATCTGGGTTTGTCTCCAAGCAAAATAAATAAGTCCGCCAGCAGTTAATATCTGAAGTATAATTGACCAAAAATTAAATATTTCTTGTTTTATTTCCATCATATTTTATTTCCATCCCTGTTCAACAACTCGCATCGTGACTTGTTCTTGCGGAACTTGAACGATGCCCTGTGGAGTCTGTTGCGGAATCATTACCTGTTGTCGTCTAAATTCCATTGTTAATTTATAAGTTTTTGGGAGTACTACACTTTCCACGAAAGCTACTTTGTATTCTTTTTTATTTTGACTCGCATTTATTCCAATTTCATTTTCCGGATTCCAAACTACATTTTGCAATTCCATCTCGTTTGCATATTCAGAATAAAGTTTAGACATGAGGTCAGAAAGATTAGCGTCTGCATAAACAACAGATTTTACATTTAATTCTTCTTTGGCTTCCTTTCTGCCAATATAATAGGTGTGAGAGTATAATTTTTCTGTAAATGCCTCAACAATTTTTTCAATCTGCTCCTCTTTCATTGGTTCTTTATGACTCTTTAATAACCGCTTGGCGATCAAACGAATTAAATTGTGTGTGCGATTAATATTACCAAGAGCAAGCGGATGAATGTGCGGGTTAGATTCCATAAACTTATTGAAAATCTTTGTCAGATCTTCGTCGCTTTTAATACCGAATTTATTTTTTGCCAAATCAAAATATGCAATGACGTCCTCAACAGAAATAGGTATTTTATTTTGTGGATTTGTTGGGTCTGATGGGTTGAAAACATTTGCAGTCGAAGGGTCTATTGGCGAAATTTCTGAAAGATCACTCATCACTATCTCATCAGCTCCCAAAGCAATCATTGTGCCAGCACTGTGAGCTTTGTAAGGCACAAGAACAGAGAAAGTATCGCAATACTCTCGTATCATTGATACTAGTCGCCATGGAACCATAGTGTCTCCACCTGCGGTGTAAAGAAAAAGGTCAATTTTTGGAACTTTTGTACCAATTTTGCGAAGTTGTTCACTAACTATGGGAATAATATCCATAGCAACACGGGCATTTACAGGCCCTTGTCTATCACTTGTAATATAGGTGATTACTTTTGATTCTCTTTTTTCCTCAATTTTCTTTATGAGTTCTGCCTTTGACATAGTAGTAAGTTAGCATTTTTAGCCCTTAATATCAATGATTCTATTTTCCAGATTTTCTTCGATTATCGTCCTTGCACAGCATCTGGCAATTATCCGCAGTCGTTTTTCCTCCCTCGTGCCAAGGTGTAATGTGATCGGCTTCCATTTCTTCAAATTTAAAAGTTTTTTTACACCAAACACATTTGCCTCTTTGTTTTTCGTAAACTTTTCTTTTTGTCTTATCTTCAAATTGACGGAGATTTAAATGCTTTTCCTCATCGGTCAAAATATATTCATAAATGCCTTTTAAACTCTGAACCTCATCATCATCGATAAGTTTTAATGTTCTGTCCTCAATCTCTTTGACATCGTAGGCAATATCTTTATATTTGTTATACAATCTGCCCCACTCAACCCCCTTCATCTCTTTGCGATATTTGGTAAAAGTTTTGCGCACCCAAGCATCTACATCTTGAAAATACTGCCACAATTCTTCGGCGTCTTTCTTATACTGATACTTTGCCATATAGTCCTCAATCTTGCCGTCATTGATCCACGAAAGCGCGGTTTCCAAATACTCTTGCCGAATTGGTGAGCCATCTACCAGTGATCCGCCGTCATTTGCCAAAAGATAAGCCGCGCAGTTTGATTTACTGAATTTTAATTTTGCATCTGATAGCCATGGTCCTGTATAAACCGCATTGCGCAATTCTTGGTCAGTCAATTTTTCGCCAGCAATATTGATAATCCTGAACCAATCCAGTCGTTCTTTGTCTGTACCCTCACAGAAGTAAATCATTAGTTCATAATCCAAAATTTGGTTTTGTTCTTCTTTTGTTAAATTATGGAAAAAGCGATCATTGAGAGAAAAATCTCCATTGACATATTGTCCGATGCTGATGGTACGCTGTTGACCGTCCAAAACCTCATAATTTCCTTGATCGGTCTTGACCCAATACATCACATTAAGCGGAAAACTATTTTTGATTGTTTCAATCACAGCATCTCTCTGCTTACCGGTATAGACAAATTCGCGTTGATATTTGGGACGAATATCAAGTTTACCGCCATAAGCAACCACACCTTCTTCGGCACTGTCTTTGTAGCTAACAATCACTTCGCGAATTGGTATTTTATGTAAATCAATCTTCATATTATTTTTTTACTTTCTTATTTTTTATAATAACTCGTGCGTAAGGAACATCAACGATTCCATTTGTAATCAAATATAAATCGCCATCAACAGCACCTCTTTTTTGAACTTCTTTTCTGTATTTTTTATGTTCTTCTTTATATGGTTTAACCCCAATTTCTATTCCCGAATTAGATATACCTAAACCAATAATATCAAATTGTCCCGGATTATATTTATCAATAAAGGTAATTGGTACGCCTATAGCATCGATATAGTTCATTGGAATTTCAGAAACTTTGTCAACATTAATAGCGTCATAATTTTCATACTTCGGATATCCTTCTGGGGTATATTTTTTATAAAGAGTTATATCTTGCTTATGTTTTTCGACTTCAAAATTTGTAAACCAACACGAAGTTGAAACTCGTGCAATTTTCTTACCATTTTCATCAATATGATGAAAAAGCTCCCAATTATCTGGCACCACAAAAAACATTCCAATATTAAAATTGGTATACCCAGTACGAAGTTTGTTATCCTTAATGAGTTTAAAAATTTCCTTGTAGGTCATCGCATTTGTGTTTCCGATGATCAAAAACTTCTTTTCATTCTCCACCAATTGCGCCATATACTCGCGGAAAAGTGAAAACGGCGGGTTAGTTACGACTATGTCCGCCTCTTTAAGTAGCTTAATGCACTCCTCGCTGCGAAAATCTCCATTACCCTTAAGCGGGGTGGCGACGTTGGCATCGTTTTTCAAGAGCCACCTCACATCAGTAAGCCCCACTGCGCCGTCTGCATCGGTGTCTGACACTTCATTGAGCTCGATCCTAAACGGCTCTTTGCCTTTCGGCTTTAGTCCTTCTATTTCAAACAATGGTAATTGCCCGCCGACTATCGGTGATTTATCATAGCTGGTCGTAATCAGTTTCTTGAGGCCAAGCGCGTTAAAATTGGCGGCAAAATATTTAAAAAAGTTGCTTTCAAACGGATCGTCGCAGTTGCAATAAACCACCTTACCCCGAAACTGTTCTTTGTAATGCTTCAGTTCTTTTTCAATATCAATAAGCTGGGTATAAAACTCATCTTTTTTTGCCTTACTGGCCTTATGTAAATTGCTATTCAATGACTTATTTGCCATAGTTTTATTTTAAAAATTCATCAACACTAATCTTAAGCACCTTGGCGATCTTGGCTAAAGTTTCAATGGTCGCATTTGTAACTACACAATTTGTAACAATGATATTGAACGATAAATCAGCAACCGTAGATAAATCATACTCTCTCTTCCTATCGCCTGCTACAAATTTTATGACACTGAAATGGTGCTTTGTGATCCGGTAAGTGTGATTACATCTCCATCATGGAGAACATCTTCAACAAGAGGTGGCTTCCCATTGAGTAACAATCCTAAACTGCCCGCAGGGAACCGTTGTTCAATTTCAGGATGTGCAAAAAATATTTCTCGCAATAATTCTACAAATACAAACCCTTCAGACACTATAACTGGTTCTTTTGTTACCCCTGCAACATCTGCCACAGTGCCTTCATATATAACAGTGAGTGAAAGCGATTTTGGCATCATATTTTCAATTATGTGTTATTTCCTAAGGAGTAACAAAATAAGCCCGATCACTTTATCTTTATTTTTAGGATCACTCTCTGCCACCAGAAGTGTCAACGTAGTTAAGCTCGTAGGATTTATATTTCGGTCACCGGTAGCTTTCACTTTCCTCAAAAACCATATGAAAGCAAACGCACCAGATCGCTTATTCCCGTCAGTAAACACGTGATTTTTTACAATAAAATACAAAAGATGTGCGGCTTTTTCTTCTATAGTCTCGTAGACATCATTGCCACCAAATGATTGCATAACATTGCCAACTATTCCCTCTATACTTCCTCTTTGTTTTTCTGCGGCAAATAATTCTGTCGCCTCACCTTTTCGCATAAGTACCGAGCGGAGCTTAGAAATTGCTGCGGCAAGCTCTTCACCTGTGAGGGTGATAGATTTTTTTGTCGCGCCAATTACTGTGAATGATTGTTTATCATATGCATCCAGTGACACCCATGTACTCGCAAATTCTTTGATGAGTTCGAGAACATTTTTCGGATCAATATCCACATGTTCTGGGAGCAATGCTTGAATATCCGTGACCGACTTCATGAATGAAGTGTAATTTTTCGCAATTCGGGAACGATTAATGGTATAGCCATCAATCAAATGTTTTTTCAATACTTGTGTCGCCCATTGACGAAAACGGATGGCCTTTGCTGAGTTGACTCGATATCCAACCGCCAATATTACATCAAGCGAATACAAAACTATGAGTTTATCAGAATTTGCATTATGCATTTTTTGCATATTGCTATCCTTTGATACTTCTCCATCATTAAAGATATTTCTTATATGCCGCGACGCGACGGATTGATCAATTTCAAAAATATCTACTAATTGTAATTGCGTCGCCCAGATGGTTTTCTTTACGAAATCACCTTTCAATTCTAACGCTCCAGACTTTGACTGATAAATAACAACCTCATTTTTTACAAATTTCTTTTTCATACGTTTACATAAATTATACACTCGACACGCTCGAAATACGACCTATTTTCAAACGCACAAATCGCTCGCTCTTCACGCTGTTTTTCTCTGGTATACTTTTCTTGTGACTATCCATACTGTACGAAGCGCAATAATAAGCGGCATTCTGACCATAGGCTTTGTCATTGGCTTTCGGATATCGCCCCGACCGACGTCTCTTTTTCCACTGCCCGTACCAACAATTACAAAAGAACTTTCCTATAGCGGCCCACTCGCCCTCACAAACATAAGCCAATCAGTCCTTGGCGCACAAGCGATAGACCCAATTGATTTTGTAAACGAAATAAATAATGTCCGGGAAAAAGCCGGAGCGCCCCTTTTGCGGTTAAGTACGACGCTGATGAAAGCTGCATCTATGCGGGCAGAGGTGATACGCAAACATCAAAATTTCTCTCATCAAGATCCGTTTGAGGGTATAGAACTTGGGACGGTACTCCCAAAACTTGAATATTCATTTGTGTATGCATCAGAAAATATCGGGATGGGCGGCTCATCTGCCCAAAACTTTGTCGCAGGGTTTATGAATAGCACGACACACAGAAACAATCTTCTGGATCCAACACTCACTGAGACGGGTGCCGCGATTGTCGATGGCCCGTACAAACAATATTATGTCAATTACGCGGTACAACTTTTCGCCATCCCCGGCGGCCGCGACGAATATTTAGGATACAAAGACAAAGACCGCCTGCTCTACGAAAAAGAACTCATCGCGGTCAAAAAAAACCTGCATCCATTCGTGTGGCTGGTTGCACGCATAAAAAGAAATCCTCTCTACACCGGCGCGTATCATGACACACTCATCAGACAAAAAATGATTCTTACTTCCGTGCTGTCCCTCATGCGGGAGACCAAACCGCTTGAGAATAAAGACGTCGCGCTGATTTTAGAATACAACGCACTGTTATAGTGCTCATGAAACCTCATTTTCATCTACCACAACGCCCTCTAAGAGCCTGTTTTAAAAGTTTAGGCATATTCTTTCGCAATGCGTTTGAG
>CAYIXE010000022.1:0-15243 GCA_964367095.1 uncultured Gammaproteobacteria bacterium
GCTTGCATCCGCTTAGAAACCACGGGCTTCAGCCCGTGTGAGTTTCATTATGAAATTTATTTTTGTATTGTTTTTGTTTATCATAAGTGTTTTGACTAGCCAAATGGTTACCAATAGTGTCGTAGCCACAGCGGGATCTGAGTATCAGCTACCTTGGCCTGGAATATTACCAGATCATCCATTTTATAAAGTGAAAGTGCTTCGTAACAAAATACTATATAAAATGATCATCTCACCTATGAAAAGAGTAGAATTTGACCTTCTGATGGCTGATAAGACGCTATATGCCGCAAAGCTCCTTATGGAGAAAGGTAATTTGCCTTTGGCAAAGGACACGGCGTTTAAAGGGGAGAATTATTTTAGTACCTTGGTTTCTGATTATGCAAAGGTTTCAAAAGAAGTTCCTAAAGATCTCAATGATCGTATAGATCGTGCATTTGAGGCACATCAGATATTGATACTTCATTTTATTGAAGTAGCCAGAGAAGAAGATAAACAGTCATACAAAGACATAGATTATTTTTCAAAAATAAATTATCAAATGATTTTAGAAATTCGTGAGAATAATATCAAAGATATATAAACCAACTCATGGAGATCATTGATAAAACATCTTCTATTTTCTTTGCAACGTTTTCGCGATATGAAAAAGGGAAGCGCCAGCCTACCAACGGTATGGTAGATCCTGTTTTATCCTTTTTATTGCCAAAGGTGCGTTCATTGGTCCTATTGGACACACCGCATTTAGTAAGCGATTCGATAGAACCTATCATTGAGGTCTATAACGATCAACGGTTATCCAGTCGATTTATACTTTCAAAATTTTGGTATTTTCTCATTTACCTTTTTTGTACGCGTCCGAGTACAAGTGAAACACGTATATCATACAAGGTGCGAGATTTTATCTCGGTGTTGTTGGTCGCGTTTACGCAAAAAGGATCATACGATGTATTTATCGGACTCGAGTCTGTGTTCGCTCTTGCGGGGATAGTGCTTAAGAAATTGGGTAAGGTAAAAACAGTGGTTTACTACGTTTCTGACTACGCACCAAATCGTTATAAAAATAAAGCTTTTAACGCGCTGTATCTTCTGTTAGATCGTTTTTGTTTGCGTCATTGCGATTATACGTGGGATGTCTCACCTGCCATGCAGAAAGGTCGGATTCAAGCAGGCTTGCCTAATGCAGGCATCTATCGTGTGATTCATGTGCCGAATGGTCTATTCCCTTCGCAAATTGCCTCACTTCCCATAGCCAAGCGGGATAAGAATGATTTAGTGTACATGGGAATACTACAATCCGATATGGGCCCAGATTTGGCTATAAAAGCCTTTGGTGTAGTATTAAAAATATATCCTAAAATGAAACTCCATATTATCGGAGGTTCTCAAAAGGATTCGCGAATATATAAAGCTATGGCAAAACGCTTGAGACTTGAGAAATCCATACTGTTTCATGGATTTATTCAAGATAATACTGAAATGGCAAAGATAGTACGCAGATGTTACATTGGCCTCGCGCCATACAGAGCCTTTCCTGATTCTTGGAGATGGTTTGGAGATGCTGGAAAGATTCGACAATACACGGCGGCAGGATTGCCCGTCGTTACCACACAGGTGCCACCACTAGGGCGGTTTATAGTTTCACAAGGCGCTGGAATTATGACAACTGACACGGTAAAAAGCTTTTCGAATGGAATTCTCCTTTTATTATCTGATTTTGCGTTATATAAAAAGTTAAGTAGAGGCGCGCAAAAAGTGAGCAAAGACAATACGTGGGAACACGTGTATAGTAAAGCTCTCTCTGATATGAAAGCTATGAGAAGCACAATATGAATGATCACGCATTTGATTACGAAGATGTCTGTATGGGTGTCAGGGATAAAAAGCCCAAGAGTTATTTTCGGTCGTTTGCACGAGATTACAGATTACGATCATTGATACAGTCTGTCGATCTTGGAAAGGGAAAATTATTGGATATAGGTTGTGGCGGTGGCATGATTTCAGAGACCTTACCGTATTATTATCCCAAGGGCGCACTGTATGGTGCTGATGTAAGTAAGTCAGCAATCACCTATGCGAAAAAATATGGCAGCGGAAAAGTAGCGTACTCCCACATGAAAGGCAAGAGATTGCCATATAAGGACAGTTTTTTTGATGTGTGCATATGTCTTGATGTATTGGAACATGTCCCCGATGTAGATTTTTTTCTAAAAGAAGTAAAGCGAGTGCTTAAAAAAGGTGGTGCATTTTTTGTCATTGTGCCATGCGAAGGACAGCCACTTACCTACACGTGGGTGTTTCAAAAACTCCATAGGGGTCAGAATTTGACGTTTCAATATTTTGGCCACATTCATCCAGAATTTACCCATGCATATGTGCTTGAGTTGCTCAAAAAGCATGGATTTGTTATCAGAGAGACGCGCTATAGTGAACATGTATTTTATCAATTCATGCATCTTTGCATTTTCTTTTTGCCAAAGCTTTTGATGGAGATTTTTTTGGGAAAAAAGATTGCTCATGAGTACACCAATAGTAGTCTTATTCATAAACCTAAACTGGGATTTGATCCTCTTCTATTGGTGAGAAGTGTATGGTTTGCCTTTTTTGACTTTATGATGATGCATCCTATGGCGTGGGAGACGATTCTTTGCTCACATATTCCTTTTGGCGCATGGAAGCTCCATGCTCTGGCTGTAAAGGAAAAGAATATAGTAAAACGAGGCCTTTCGTCATGAAACCTTCTAAAACGATACGCACAAAAATCTTTATCACCGGAGCAACTGGATTTATTGGATCAAATTTTTTACAGCATATCGCTCATAATGCGAAGGTAGAAGTTATGGCGGTTGATCATAAGACTCTTGATATATTAGATCGTAAGGGACTAAAAAAAACATTTAGGAATTTTGAGCCAAATATTGTGATCAATTTTGCAGCGCATAGAAACGCAAACACCGCAGAAATACAGCGTGGTGATAAAAATGGCTCAGCCTGGCAAACAAATGTAGTCGGACTTAAAAATATTTTTCGTCTGTGTCAGGCATACAAGAGTTATCTTATTCATATATCTACAGATATGGTTTTTTCTGGACGAAGGGATAATAAAGGGCCATATACTGAAAAAGAAAAACCAGAGGTGTACATGCGCTATCTCTCTTGGTATGGTTGGACGAAGGCAGAAGGCGAACGAGTACTTTTAGGACAAAAAAATACGGCTATAATCCGTATTGGAAACGTCACCAAACCGATATATGATCCGAAATTAGATTATGCTGGAAAGATTATCCATCTTTATGATCGTAACGCATTATATCCGTTGTTTGATGATCAATATTTGACACTGACATCCATACCACATTTATTTAAAATACTCGATATCCTCATACGAACAAAGAAAAAGGGTATATATCACGCCACAAGTACAAATACATTTACACCATTTGAGCTTGGGACATACCTTCTTAAAACGTTTCGCCATAAGAGGGTAGTAGTAAAACGAGTGAGTATAGATGCGTATCTTCAAGAATTTCCTAATAGATACCCTAAATATGGAGGCCTTACGGGTAAAAAAACAGAAAAGATATTACATGTTCGCTCTACGACTTGGCAACGTATTATCTCTTCATTTCATACGTCTGATTTGAAATCTCACGAGATGATAAGTGAATAGAGCATGCCATAAAGACCAGCGAGGGTTTCTGCCGTCTTCATAATAATCAAAAGAAATGCATCCACGGGCCTGGAGACAAGCATGCGCCACTGTGTAAAATATGTCTTGCGAATGGGAAAAAAGCTTTTGAGTGCCATTTCTGGTCGTTTGCGTATATATTTCAATACTTCTCTTTTGTACATAAATTGTTTTTTCATAAGATACCACAGTGTCAATGTGCCTTCATTATGGCGGATGAAATTTTTGGTTCTACCTACATGATATCCATCATGTAACATCTGTTGATAAATATCACGATCATCGCCGCCCCCTGCGATGTTTTCATCATATCCGCCAAGTTTATTCCATACGCTTTTTTTGAAAAATCGCGGTGATTCTACGGTATCATCTCCCCAAAAAAATCTTCGTTCTAAATTTTTAGTTCTTGCCCATAGCCCAACGCCAAATGAGTCTTCCTTTACGATTACCGCATCGTTTCCGGCATTACATAAGACTACCGCTTCTTGTATGACATTTGGCGTCACCTCCATATCAGCATCAAAGTGATAGATAAATTCTCCTTTAGCTTTCTTTACCGCATAATTTCGTTTTTTAGTGGCATCAAAAAGACCTTTTTTGACTTTTGGATTGTACAGAAAAAGCGTACAGGCATATTTTTCAGAAAGAGAGGTGAGCACATGCATGTCTTTGGATTGACCGTCATCTACTAAGAGTATTTCTATGTTCTTATACCGTTGTGATCGGAGTCGATGAAGACATGTCCCAAGAAGTCTTGTAGAGTTTTTTGTAGGAATAATGATAGAAACAAGGTTTTGTTTCATACTATTTTTTCCTTGATATATCAAGAATTTTTAAGCTTTCTTTGGCTGAACGATCCCAGCTAAAACGTCGTGCCCATTCTATCGCATTGACGTTTAATGTGTTTCGATAGACCTTTTTGGTAAGAATTTCACATATATAGCGTATAAGATCGGGCTCATTCTTTGCAAGCACGCCAGTTTTTCTGTGTTGAATAGACTCGGTAAGGCCGGGTACATCAAACGCGGCGGCTGGTGTGCCGTAGAGATTAGCCTCAATGACTGCGATACTCCACCCTTCTCCTATAGATGGATTCACAAAAACCCATGCTTTAGAAAGGAGGGTTCGTTTTTCTTTTTCGCTTACGGGTCCCATAAGAGTAATTTTTCGTCGTAATGGGCTTTTCATAATAATGTCTGTAAGATGCGAAGCTTCAGTGCCCCAGCCAGCTATGATCAACCTCGCTTTTGGAATTTGTTTTATAATGTGTGTAAATAATGTGACGAGGAGGTCAACGCGCTTATATTTTTTTATTCGTCCTAAGTATAAAAGCGTAGGGTTAGCAAATTTAGAAAATGACCGTTTGACTGTACCCCCTGATCCATTGATTCCGCTGTAGACCACATGAATATTTTTTTTGGGATGCCCGATATTGATAAGTTGTCTCTTGGTCGTTTCAGAGATTGCTATGATGGGAGTGTGCCTATATACGCGGGGAAATATATATCGTTCAAAAAAATATCCCACATGACTGATAATTGGTGGCAGTTCATAAAAGAATTGGCTGCCATGAATATGATACACGTAACAAACTTTGGGAAGCCTCGTAAATAGTGGTGTAAAAAACGGAATTCCGTTTTCTACATCGATAATAATATCAGTCGTATTTCGAAACTTGGTAAAGTAGTACCATATCGCATAAAAGTACAGACTATATCTTCCACCTCGTCGATATACATGAATTCCTTGAATTTTTTCATATTCTGGGAGCTTGTTATATACGTCCTGTCCACAAAATACCGTGACGGTATGACCTAATTTTACCCATCGAGACGCTTGTTCAAAAATATATACTTCACCGCCACCTGCCCAGCTGTGCTTTAAATCCCTCCAGTTTAAGATAAGTATATTCATTTTTTGTATAATACACTAGTTGCTTAGGACTTGCCAAAGGGAGCACTATGAAAACAAAGCATATCGTTTGGATCATTGCACTTATTTTATTCATCATTCCTTTATTTTGGTTGAAGTCAGGCGAGATGGATTTGGGGGGGGATAGTAATCGATTATTTTTTTATGACCCAATTTCTTTTATTAAAAATACGAGCATATACACAATTTTTACCGAGGGTAGAGGATTGATAGAGCCGAATTATTATTTTCTCCCGTATGTCGCGTTTATTGCCGTTCTTAAGATAATCTTCGCATCACCCACTATTGTTATAGGGATTATTAATGGATGTAAATTAGCAGGTGGTTTTCTTTTTATGTTTTTGATTGTACGTGACCTGCTTGCACGCGTAAAGAAGCGTGTTGATATTACGGTTGTCTATGCGTCAATATTATCTGGGCTATTTTATATAGGCTCATTTGGATCTATTCATATGGTAATGGATTGGGATCGTGCGATTACTGCACATAATCAAATTTTTATTAATCCATTGATGTTTTATTTGATATATAAATATTTTTTATCAGAGAATTTTCGTTATGTGTTGATTGCATTGGTAATCAGTTTTATTTTTTCTCCTAATTTTGGATTAACCGCGGCTCCTGCTTTTTTTGCATTTTATCCTATCGCATTCCTATTTTTGTTACTGTATGCGAGATTTTTTATAAAACCTCGAATTCCATGGAAAGGGATTGGCTCAGGAGTTGTACTTTTTTTTGGAGTTCAAGCGTTTCAATTTTTGGGTCAAGCAGTGAGCTTATTTGATCCCGGAAGCTTCTCGAACGCAAAAGTTTTTAGTGGTGAAGAAATCCTTAACGGTGGGCTCAACTATTTTGTCGCCGTTCACCAACATGGCATGGTCGTTTTGAATATATTATTGCCTTCATCAGTTAGATCATTGCGATGGATCGGTTTGATAGCTCCAATACTTATTATTGCAGGCCTTGCAATGCGCACGAAGAGAAAGAACGAGTTTCTGTTTATAGTTATTTTTTTTATGGCTATTTTATTTTTGGTGAGCGCCAATATTACCAATATCGGATATCTATTATATAAATCATTTTATTATATCCCAGGATTTTCTATGTTTAGAGTCTTTTTTGAGAAATGGGCGTATAGTTATATATTTTTTTATGCGCTAGTATTTGGTTTTTCTTTATATAATATATTCTCGATATTACGGCAACGATATGCGAGCATACTGTACGTATTAATTTTTTTCATTTATATCATCCTCGGTTGGCCATTATTTTCAGGATCCTTGGCGCATCAAATTATACGAGGATCAAAAAACGTGGAAGGCGTTTTTCGTATGGATCCTCGATTTGAGCAAACACTATCCTTTGTCAAAGGCCTTTCAGATGATGGTAAAATACTCGTTCTTCCACTCACTGATTTTTTTCGTCAGGTGATTTGGGGCGAAGATGGTGGTGCGTACGAAGGACCATCGATGTTTGCCCATTTGGCAGGTAAATATAGCTTTGTGGGATATCAACACTTCGGGTATATTTCTTCTGATCCAGCTCCATATGCTGAACAGATCATGAAGTATTCACGAGAAAAGAATTATGAACGATTATTGCAAATTTTTACAACCTTAAACATACGATATATCTATCATGATGCTGATCCTAAGGCGTACGAAGAGGGATTTGCGCCTGGATCATTCGGATATATGATGACGTCACTACCCAAAACGCAAGCAGAATACAAAGAGTTTCTTACTCACTTTCCGATCTCTAGAATATATGAAAATGGCCCCTATAGCATATACCAGATGAACGACGCCTCATATAATCCTACAATTTTTATCCCACAGGACGTGTATCAGAGTGATACGCTTCTCTTTGACGCTACCCTTTTGCGCTCGACATTTATACCAGACGAGACGTGTGTGAGCGTTGCACTTAAAGAGTTATGCAGAGGAGATTACTCTCCAGCTAACGCCGATATTCAATTTGTGCAAATAAATCCAACCGTGTATAGAGTTACTGTGCAAGATTTAAAAGTGAAAGACAGCCTTTTTTTGGTAATGCAGCATACTTTTCATCCAGGTTGGAAGGTACGTATCAATGGTGAGACTATAGCTGAGGATAGGCATATTCGTGTAAATGGATACGCGAACGGGTGGGTAATCAAAAAAGATGAGCTTCCGTCTACTGACAGCTTCACTCTGGAGATCGTAATGGAGCAGCAGAAATATTTTTGGTATGGATGGTTCATCACGGCCGTATCTTTATTTGTTGTCTTGATATTATTTATCAGGTCATTTATTACATATGGTCAAAAAACATAGACGGTTTAATATACTTGTTATCATAATTTTTTTGATTTTGTGCATAATTCCATTTTTTTGGTTTTCTCCGAACGAATTAGAGTTGGGTGGGGATAGTAATAGGCTTTTTCTTTACGACCCAGTTTCCTACTTAAAGGTTAATGCATTGTACAGCGTAGAACCAGAGGGTGTAGGTAAATTGCGACCCGATCACGCAATACTTCCCTTTATGCTGATTCTTGTCGGTATAAATAGCATAGTTCATTCTCCATTTATTCTCATGTGCATCCTCAACGCTCTCAAATTATCAGGATCATTTATTTTTATATACCTTATTGTCAAGGAAATGATTAGGCATCTGTCACGGGGAGAAACGACTGTTTATGCAAATGTAGCAGCTGTCCTTGCTGGGTTATTTTATGCATTGTCTCCAAGTGTGGGCGAAAATATGCGTACAGCACTGCTTACGCATAATCAGGTATTTTTGAATCCCATGATATTTTATCTTTTGTTACGCTATTTGGTCACACAACAGAGTAAATATATGTGGATATTATTGTTGATCACAGTAGTATTTGCGGCAAATTTTTCTTTAATAGCTCCTCCGCCTCCTTTTTCTTTTTATCCGTTAGCGTTTGTATTTCTTTTCTTGTATGTCAGGATTGGCTTAGGGCAAGTTATTCCATGGAAAAAGTTATTTATTTGGTTTTTAGTTTTCGTTGGATTACATGTTTTTCATCTGATTCCTGAACTATTGTATATATTTGATCCGGGGAGCTTAGTGAATCTTCGGTTATTTAGTGAAACGGTGAATCGTAATGAGGGATTAGAGTATTTTAACGCAATACTTTGGTATGGAAAAGTGATCAGTAATATATTTATTATTCATGTAGGTCAGCGCATGAGGTGGGTTTCTCTTGCAATCCCTGTTGTCATTATACTCGGATTTATCATGAGTCCTAAACGAAAACAAGCGCTTACCATTATTGGCTTATTTTTTCTTATCACATTATTTCTTATGTCTGCAAATATCACTCATCTGGGAGTTTCATTTTATCGAATGCTTATAAGTTTCTCGGCATTCTCCATGTTTCGTAACTTTTATGGACAGTTTCAATGGGTACACATGTTTTTTTATTCGTTATTACTAGGAATTACGAGTTATTATCTGTTTATACGATTGAAAACTAGATATGCAATTGTTGTATTCGTATTATTATGTAGCGCATGTATATACACGGGATGGCCATATCTCACTGGAAGTATATTTACCAAACCAATTTTAAGTTCCAAAGGCATTACCAGTGTGATACAGATGGATCCTGATTATCAAAAAGCTCTTTCCTTTATCAAAACAATTTCAGATGACGGAAAGATAATAAATTTTCCGTTCACTGATTTTTCGTATCAGTTGATGCCCGGAATCAATAATGGTGCATATATTGGTCCATCAATGATTTCGTATCTTACAGAGAAGCGAAACTTCGCGGGATATCAGAATATATATCCATTTTCGGATATATTTTATTCGCTTATAGAGAAGAAAGATTATACAAGCATAAAAAAGTTATTTAGTATATTAAATATCCATTATGTGCTCTATATGAAGAGTGCTAAGGCTTATACCGATTATTTTCCAATAATTCCTTTCTCCTTATTACAAAAATCAATTCCAAACCAAGAATCGCTTAAGGTGCTGGTTGAAAATCTGGTAACAGATAAGGTTTTTGAACAAGGGGAGTATGTCATATATAAAGTTGATGACAGTGTGTACCTTCCTCATTTTTATATTCCTCAAGCAATTGTCCCTTATGATCAAAAGAATGATGGGTTTGGTACGAACGCGTCATTTTATATATCAAACACAACTAATACTGTCCCGACAGGATACATGGATCGAAAATTATGCAGCATACTGTTATCGGCGTCAGGTTGCGATCAAGATATCGTCCAAGGCTTAAAAAATAAACCAACGATTCGCTATACGCGCATTAATCCGACAAAATATATCGTGCATGTCTCTGGTGCGACGGAGCCATTTATTTTGGTTTTTTCTGATCAATTTCATAGAAGTTGGAACGTGTACCCGCAGGCTGTAGAGTATGGTAGTATACAGAAGTCAAAGAGTGTTTCAGAAGCGAAACATTTTATGATAAACGGATATGCGAATGGGTGGTATATGAGTAGAGATGACATCGTCTCACCAGATGCGTATGAACTTACGATAGAATTGTCTACGCAGCGGATTACAAATATTAGTTTTGCCATATCGTTTTTCATTCTATGTTTTTTTATACTGTATGGTATGACGCTCTTTAGGCGATAACATATGAAAAAAAAGTTAATGACTCACACGACTGCACATGAAGCAAAGAAGAGAAACAACGGATTACTGATTTCGCTTTTTGTTATCATTTTGATGGTACTTGATGTATTTCTTTTTCCAATAAGTGCTGATGTTCGCATATTTACCATATTAGGAATCTATATAGTATTATCTCTTCGGTTTAGACTTTCATCGAGTACGACATTTTCGATCGCTCTTGTGTTATTGATTATTGCCTATACGCAATTTCTCTTTACGGATCAGAAGATATTTGATAATCCTAGTCCTGTTCCACCGCTTTGTGAACGTACAGCAGTTTGGGTTTATCTATATATTGTTATCGGTGTCATTCAGAAATGGAGAGAGTAGCGTGATAAATTATCTCAAAGAATATTATAGGGTGGGTACAAATCGAAAGCTTTTTCGATCTATAGTTGATGACGTTGAGGCTCAAGAGTCAAAATTATATTTGGATTGGATGGGGTATTACTGCAGTGTCTTTGATTGTGTTAGGATTTGTATCATTTCGAAAAATTCATTATAAAACGTATGGTTAAAAAAACGCAGAACATTCTTGTTATTTTTGCGAAGTGGATTCACGGTAATCAGCCGACTTTTTTGGCATTCGTCTCCATACTTGTTATAGCAGAAGTATTTGCTTTTCCGATTTCAAAAGATGTGCGGTTGTTTGGTGGGCTATTTCTCTATTGGTATCTTTCTTATATAGGAAAGCTCACGAGTGTTCGTACGTTTCAATTATGTATTATTTTATTGACCGGTATGACCATTGCATATTTAACCAGCGGGGCAACAGCAGCTACTGAGCGTTTGGCTGTTTGGTTTGTGATATTTTTTGCTTTTGGGATATTTACGCAGTGGCGGGAGATAACCGCATGAAAGGTAAGCTTCTTCCTGCGGTCATTACATTTATTCTCTTTATCGTTCCTTTTTTTTGGTTGAAGCCCGGATTTATGGATTTAGGGGGAGATAGCAGTAGATTATATTTCTATGATCCGCTCCGATATCTTCTCAATTATTCTTTATTTGCAGTCTCCCCCTCTGGTGTAGGCTCGGAGAATATCGGCTTTATGACGATACCATTTGTGACTCTATTGGCGGTAGCAAAGCGGATACTTGTTTCATCGACGGTGCTTATAAGTGCATTTCATGGTTTTAGTTTAGCAACGAGTTTTTTGTTTGTATATTTATCGATTGTTCAGCTTTTGCATACTTCCATGAAAAGCGAACGATTAAAAGAATTATCAGCATTGGCAGGTGGGTTGCTTTATGTTTTCTCGCCTATTTCAATATTTGGTTGGGATAAGGTACTTATAACCCATAACCATGTATTCCTTAATCCTGTCATGTTTTATTTGATGTTGCGATACGTGGTGACTGATCGGTTTTATTATCTTTTTTGGGCACTTTTGGTGACTTTTGTATTTTCTGCCAATTTTAGCTTTGCAGCTGCGCCGGTTTTCTTTGCATTTTATCCAATTTCTCTTGTGTTGTTACTGGTGTATAAACGATGGATATTAAATCAATCTGTTCATTGGAAACAGCTTGGTGTGGCGTGTATTGTGTTTATACTTCTTCAGGCATTTCATATCGTACCGCAAATTGCGAGTATGGTAACTCCGGGAAGTGTATTGTATACATCAATATTCTCTGCAGAAGGAAAATTTGATCGTGGACTCGGGTACTTCTCTGCCATAGCGCCAAGTATAAAAGCGTCGATTAATATACTGCTAGTGCCGCAGATGCAAGAAGTTTCTAAACTTTTATTATTTATGGTCTTTGTGCCGTTTACGGTGATAGTGGGTTTACTATTAGCCGTAAGGGAACAGAAAAAATATACACAAACACTCATTATATTTTGCGTGAGTTTTTTGATTATATTCTTTTTTGCTACCGCAAATATCTCTGATGCGGGATTGTCCTTTTACAAAAAACTGTTTATACTTCCCGGATTTTCTATCTTCCGTAACTTCTACGGGCAGTGGGCTTCTGCGTATTTATTTTATTATGCGATTATTTTTGGTATCGCGCTGTTTTATGTACTACGCGCGTATCCAAAAGTGAAGATATGGTTAGGAATATTTGTTTCCTTACTCCTTATCAATGCGTGGCCATTTATCAACGGATCGTTAACCAATCCTATTTTATGGCAATCCACAAATAGTCGAATTGCTATGAATATGGACCCCGCCTTTGTACAGGCTCTTGAATATATCAGGCAACTACCGACTGATGGAAAGGTAATAACACTTCCATTGACCGATCCTGGATATCAGATCGTGGCAGGGAAGGACGCGGGAGCGTACCAGGGACCGTCGATGATTTCGTATTTGGCGGGGAAGCAGGATTTTGCGGGTACTGCCGAGTTTGGAAGATATCGAGAGATCCTGCTTGATGCGTCTGCCAATAAAGATTTTACCATGATAAAGAGCATTCTGGGAGTGCTAAATATAAGATACATATTTTATAATAGCGACCCACAAGTGTATGACGCCTTTCCCGCGTTTCCCTACGATGACGCGCGAAAATTTTTCCCTAAGCGTCAAAAGGAGTATAAGCAGTTTGTAGAGTCGCTTTCTTTACGATTAGTAGCGTCGTTTGATAATCGACTATATATTTATGAGTTGCCTACTGAGAGTGTCACTCCTCGAATTTATATTTCGAACAACACGATTGTACTTTCGCGTGCAGTTGAAGATATGTCAGTGCCGCTTTCGTTACTAAACGGCGAGGGCGCAGCGTCTGTGTTTTTTGATGGACCCCAAACGCCATCATCCGCATCGGCGTTTTGGTATCCGGCCGAACCACAAAGTACTCTTCTTCGTATGATAAAGAATCCGAATCCGCCTAGGATCATGCATCACGCGTTTGCCACGCAGCCGCCCTCGTCGTTTTTGTATCCGTTGGTCATGCTGAAAGAGAATCTTCTTTTATACAAACGCGGCGATTACGATTATCGCTATCTTTCTGACCAGCGGCTATTTTTATCCGCCAAGCGCATCTTTGAGCTGGAACAGTGGGGCAGGTCTCTGCCGGTGCTGGAGACTTTGCGCACGCTTGAGGATATGAAAAATGCCTACAAAGAACCGGGATTGTCGCCTGATCGTCCCAAGCTTTGGAGCATACCCGCTTGGCGCCGGGTGAATAGTTGGGAGGCGACATTTGCACGCTATTATAGATATTTTGACGATAATATTAAAACGATTGATGCCATAGATCAGTCTCTCCAATGGAAGACGGAACAAAGATTTCTACTGTCTGAATATTTGCGTCAGCACTATCGGCGTGTAACATTGCTGATACGGCAGCGCGATCCCGTAAACGCACACAGAGACTATCTTGAAAAGATGACGGATATGATGTTTGGAGACCTTCTTGACAGGACTCGTGCGAATCTTTCTGATTTGACTATACCGTATAGTGTGTCTTTATCAAAGACTGACGTAGGATTATATGATCTGTATATGGATAAGAATACATATAATGCGCATGATCGACTTTCTGTGGCTATCAAAGATGCGCGTTTTCAAGCTCCTGTGAATTCAAAAGAAAGATGGGTAAAATTGGGAATCGCTAGTCACGTAGAAAATAATTCTTTGGATCAGGCGAGTATTTCTTTGATGGAACAACAAAACATGTTAACGAACAATTCGAGGATGACGCTAGAATCAGAACTCTCATCCACGGATTCAGCGAGTTTTGCGATAGACGCGCGGTATATTAAGGGTGCAAAAGGATTGGTGTGGAAAATTGATGATTGGCAGCCGCAAAGCTATTATCTTTTGACATTTGCGTATCAAACGAGCAGAGAACCGTTTGTCGTTCGAACGTTAGAAAGCGAAATCCTTCGACCCGCTTCGCCCCAGAACGCTCAGCGAGGCGAGCAAGCTCAGGACGGAAAAGTTGATAGTACAAATACGATCGTTGAGGATATGTTGAAATCTCCTACATGGGCGCAGTATCAAGCTGTGGTTCGGACAAATAAGTACGTCAACACTGGATTTGTACAGATATCTCCGTTCACTGATCAATTATCTCTTTCGCGCATAGAGCTCAAAAATGTGTCGCTTGTTCATATACCGCATCCTCTCATGATGCTTTTGAAAAACAACGACAAGAAAATTGAATCGCAACCGACTGTATCGTTCATTCAAGTGAATCCAACGAAGTATAAAATTCATGTTTCTGGTGCGGATCAACCGTACGTGTTAGCACTGAATGAAGCGTTTAATTCTCGATGGCGTGTTTCTCTGACAAGTCCGACACCGAATGGTCGCAGTAAAAGTATTGCAATGATGCGTCATTTTCAAGTCAATGGGTATGCCAACGCGTGGTATATTATGCCAGAAGACACTGATGGACAGAATGAATATGAATTGGAGTTGTACATGGGTACGCAATCATATTTCTATATTGGCGCAAGCATAAGTATTATTACATTAATCGGTTTACTATCGTATGGAATGTGGAGATATATAAAAAAATGGGGTCGCGTATGAATAGAAAAGTTGTGCTTGTTGGATTCGCGGCTTTTATGATTGTCATTTTTATATATCGACCATGGTTTACGGGTAGTGAAATTATTGGTGGTGATTGGCCATATCTATTTCCTGAAATGGTAAACACGATGTCGCGCGTGCCATCCTCATGGCAGGCTGGATACGGGGGAGGATTGGGAGGATTATCCCCAGCATATTTTTTGAGCATTTATAACTTTTTCTCCGCTTGGGTCTCTGTCGCTACTGATGTATCGTGGCTAGTGGTTTATAAGCTATTTTGGTTTATAGCACCAGTTGTTCTTTTGGCTACGGGTGGTTCTATACTCCTCTCCGTTGTACTTCCATCATCTGTATTTTGGATGCGTGCGATGGCGTCACTTATTTTGGCGACAAACACCTATGTGATTATGGTAACCGGTGGTGGGCAAATTGGAGTGTTTTATGCGGTATCGGTTTTCCCATGGGTGCTCCTCTCTTTCTTTCGAT
>CAYIXE010000023.1:0-14694 GCA_964367095.1 uncultured Gammaproteobacteria bacterium
CCCCATACGCTTCATCGTGGAAAAAACAATTAGCTAATTGGCAACAGGTCTAATGAAGAAAATGAAGAACGCTGCCGCATACCACGTAAGTCTTTCAGCCGTAAAAAATATGTGGAACGCAAACAGAGGTATAGATAGAAAAAGCATAAGAAGCCCGGACCACACAAAAAGGATCGGCTTTCGTAAGCCTAAAAGTATCAATAAAGTTATGAAAAAAATAACATCCTGAATTTTCATAACAAAAAATGTTTCTATTTACTACTTTCTATTCACTATTTACTGCCTCTGTAGTAGACAATAGTTTTCTTCAGTCCTTCCTCAACAGAAATGACAGGCTCCCACCCTAATAATTCTTTGGCTTTGGTAATATCAGGGCGTCTTTTCACCGGATCATCTGACGGAAGTTTCGAATAGATAATCTCTGAGGTACTATTTGTAAGAAGAATAATCTTTTTGGCTAACTCAATCACGGTATACTCCTCAGGATTTCCTATATTAACGACCTCACCATTTGCCTTCTCTTTTTCCATCAAGGAAATAAGTCCAGAAACCTGATCCGATACATAACAAAAAGATCGCGTCTGCAGTCCGTCGCCATAGACAGTCAATGGTTTATGGACAAGCGCTTGATTGATAAAGTTAGACACCACACGCCCATCATCCTCTTTCATATTTGGGCCATAGGTATTAAATATACGCGCAATTCGTGTATCAACGCCATGCTTTGTGTGATAAAGCATCGTCATCATTTCGCCAAATCGCTTGCTTTCGTCGTAACAACTTCGAACTCCATTTGGATTTACATGTCCCCAATACGTTTCCTTTTGCGGATGTTCTTTGGGGTCTCCGTACACCTCGGAAGTAGAGGTAAAAAGAAACTTGGCATTGTGTGCTTTCGCAAACATCAGCGCATTTCTGGTCCCCACTGAATTGACCAACGCTGTTTCTTCTGCATTATTTTGATAATCGATAACCGATGCGGGGGAAGCCAAATGCCACACCTGCGTGACATCGGAAATCTCCGGCAAACCTTTTATAACATCTGCCTGAATAAAAGAAAATTGAGGATTACGTTTTGCCTCGGCGAGGTTTTCAACTCTACCGGTAATTAAATTATCGACAGCTATGACCGTATGACCAAGAGTAAGTAGTTTATTCACTAAATTACTCCCTATAAATCCAGCTCCACCAGTAACCACGCTTATCATTTTTCCTGCCATAGACGTATTATATCAAAGGATTTTATATAAAAATTTCTATAATTACTTTTCGTTTAGCAATTGAAGTATTTGATTTTTAAATTCAGGCAAGCTTTTTATCACAGTATCCCACACGACTGTGATATCAATACCGAAGTAATGGTGTATAAGAATATTTCGCGTTCCCATAGCCTTATTCCAGGCAACTTTCACATGCTGATCTCGATATTCCTGTGGAAGATTTTTGACTGCCTCTCCTATGATTTCCAACCTGCGAATGACCGCGTCTTGTTTTTCTTTTGATTGAATAAAATCTTCTTCTAAACAATCATGTACATACTCTTCAATTGCTGTAATACTTTCCACTATATGATGAAGAAACACGTCGTTGTCTTTGTTCATAAAATTTGCATCTGTTCAGCCATAATTCGATCTTTCAAAAGATGATGTACTGACGCATAAGTAACCAGATCGACATCCTTACCAAGCGCATCTTCAAGCTTGGTTTGTAAATCTACTAAATCAAATAGACTCGTTCCTCGTGGTACATCGACAAGTAAATCAATATCACTCTCTTGCCTTTGCTCGCCACGTACGTATGAACCATAAATCGAAGAACGGGTCACACCTGCTCTCATGAGAATAGGTACTGCTTTAACCTTTATCTGATCAATCGCATCATTTACCATATATATCCTCTTTGAAGTATATCACTATTTACTCCCTTACTTGTCATATATACCCTTCTTACCTGAGTTTGTCCCGCCAAAGGCGGGGCTAACTCGGTTTAGAAGGAGTTATGCGCGGAACAATTCCGATTGTGTAGGGTATACGCATTATATCATAGGGTTTTTGATCAGATTTATTCGAATATTCCAAATCTACTATTGCATAGATTTTTATCCAGATCTTATATAACCTTATATAATCTTATGTATATGAATAATACGTTCGATATTCGTCTTAAAAACGTTCCCCAAGACATCTGGCTTAAAATCACGGGGCTTGAAGATAGTTGAACGCATTGGTCAAGGAGCAACGACGAGGTACTGGAAAATATAGACATTTTTTGAGTGATAAATCTGCCCCGTCTATGTCTCTTTTTGGGCAGGATATTACTCCAGATGCGTATTACTTAAGATAGTTTGTTTCATATAAAGATAGTCTCCCTCTTAGGGGTACTTTCTAGTATCAATCTAAACAAATTGACTGTGGATTGTCAATTGTCAGAAACAGACATTCCATTACTAATGGAAACTATTTCTACCGCACTGAGTTAACCAAAATCCCTTCCGTCCACCAACCATCAAGCACGGCTTCTATTATTGTCTTTTCGTTCATAATAAGCCTTTTCATTAAACAGTGAAAAATATATCAAATAGTGAAAATGATTTTTGACCATATTTATTCAAATATTCTAAGGGCTCGTTCGCTAATTACTTCATAGGAATACGCGAATACAGCCCTTTGTGGCGCACCGATACATTCAAGTTATTATTGGATGCGGCCTAAATCTGCTCTTGCATAGATTTGCATTCGGCACAACGCTCGATGAATTTTTGACCCCGCTTCGCGAGCGATTTGGTGACAGGGTGACATTACAAACTATCAATAACCCCTCTGTTGTGGCAACACTAGCCATACTCACAAAATAGTAGATAATAGTTTTGGGGCGGCAGCATGATACCCCCAAGCCGCAAGCGCGCGTTGCCACATGGTGTGAATCTGCGGACGAAGCCTTAACTGCGGCAGGCTATTGGCTATTTCATCTATCGTAAGGTAAGACCACACATCCACAATGTTTGCGTGGGAAAGAATCCGTGCCTGGGCCCATCGCTTGAGAAAAAAATCAGAGCCGGTCAGATACGACCGCAATGTCTCTTCACTCAAATCATAATCCCAAATGAAATACGGTTTTTTCACTGTGTTATTCATATGGAAACTATTGTATATCACTCCACCTTAATTTGACAAACTTATTTCATCCGCCCTTCCGTCCACCATCCATACTCACAACGCATTAGGCAAAAATTGAAACTGGCAATCCCGCGTTTGCAGCATACGCTTTTTTCATTTTCTCTTCCCACAAGTAATGCTATAGTCAGACACGGTCCGCTTAATGTAATTTTTCATCATATTCCATAATCATCTTCTTCATTACCTCAAGATAATTTTTAGAAAAATCAGAAACGAAGACTGAATCGGGAAGAAAGTTTTTTAGATCATAGTTTAATTTCTGGGGAGTAACTGTTTTACTAATCCTCTCAATCAGGATGTTTTTCAATTCTTTTTCGGTTTTCACCGGGATAATTTTTCGTAAAGACCGCCAGTTAGGAGTACTATTATTTTGCAAAAACCAATAGAGATCATAATAATCTCTGCCTTTTATATCAACCTCCTGCTTTTCTCCTCTAAACCAAAGTCTGTGTAAAAGCGCATGAATTTTACCCGTCATTAATGTAGGAAGATCGTAATGATACGCCATGAAATTAAACCCTAGTTTGGAAACAGGCGTCAGCGCGAAAGACGCATGGGGAAGAATAGTATTTTCTGCCTCTATCTTCACATAGAACTTATCGCTTTCGGATTTTTCTGCTAATCCCAGTTTATAAAGAAAAGGAAATTTCAGATAGAGACGAACAGTGGACTGGATTTTTGTTTCCAAGCTAGGAAAGTATTTGCTTCTGATCTCATAAGACAGGTATTTTTCTAGATCAAACAAAAATCCATCGGAAAATTGTTTTTTCTCAAAGTCAAAATCTAAATCTTCAGAAAGCCTAGGAAGATTATAGCAAATTCTTAAACAGGATCCTCCCTTAAAAACAAGCTTCTTAAATACAGAGTGATTATAAATAAGACGTAAAACCAAATATTGAATATACTCTTTCAGATAATTCAATATCACAGTTTTGGGAATTCCCAACTGCTTTTTTTCTGCGATGATTGGTTTTAACAATTCTTCAAGAAGCATAGGTTTCTCTGATTATATTGATAGCTTGGTTTAGGCGGACGCTTTTGGTTTTCCTGCCGTACTGTGCCAATTCCCTAAATTCTTCTTTGGTCATATTCTCCCAATTTATACGCAGTTCTTCAATTGCTTTTTTATTGACGGGAGTTTGTTTTATAAAACGCAGATAAAGAAAATCAAATACAGCCTTACTTTTTTTGGCAACAGCGACGGAAAAAGAGCTAATTTTTTTGACCTCATATCCTAGAAACAATGCCGACGAGAGGGAATAATAGCTAAAACTACCCAGACTATTGATAAACGTCTTGGTCGTTTTCGTCGTCATGCTGGTTATCCCATATACTGCCTCCGTGAGAAGCCCATACTTGCTCATGATATATTCACAGGAAAGATACGAGGGTTGACACAGTTGATTGGCTATATATTGACGGTAGTCGTCTTTGTTGGTTTCTTTTTCCCATGTTTCTTTCAGAACGTATACGCCTTTTTTCAACGAGATAATGTTCCCTTTTTTCAACCAATATTTTACATTAAAATCCAAACGATCGTTATCATCCTCCAACTGCCGCAAGGTTTCCTTGGTAATAATAAATAGATTTGACAATTTATTGAGTTGAACTGTTTTCATATTAGTAGAAATACTCTACCATTTCAAAAACAGCTTGTCAACCCCGAAGCTAAATACTCCATTTGCGTATTGCTTAAAATAGTTTGTTTCATAGAGAGATAGTATCCCTCTTAGGGGTACTATCCAACATCAATCTAAACTCATTGACAGCAGATTGTCAGATGTCAGAAACAACATTTCAAGATGGCTAGTGTACTAGCCAACTGCAAGTTTTTCGTCTTTTATTACCATGACACTTGCTATACTCACAACGCATTAGGTAAAAACTGAAACTGGCAATCCCGCGCTTGAAGCATAGGCTTTTTTCATTTTTTCTTCCCATGCAAACGGCTTTAATTCCATCATTTCATGAATAATTGAATCGCCAAACACATGCTGTAAATCCGATTCAAATGTTTGACCAAGTGTCTCAAGTACATCAAGCGTTTTACTGTCCGCTCGATTCCTCAATCGAAGTCCTGCAAACCGCTCTTTCAAATTCATCGGCTTTTGTTCATACGTCCAGTCACCATAGGTTAATACAGCAAACTGTATATCTTTCAATCGACCGGTTTTCCCTCGGGAGAAAAGATACGCATGATCTTCTTCTTTCATATGATGAAGAAAATAGGGATCAGCTCCATTTTGCTCTAATAATGCCAGCGTATTTTTTTCAGAATATGTTGATGGGTGGGCGTCATCTGACACGTTGTGCCATACTAACTCATCCATTTGTCTTCGCCCCGCATGATCGATAAGCTTATGGTCACGAAGCAAATCAGGATCAAGAGATGCTAACGATGTTGGTGTATATCCTAATGCAAGTAATTTTTGTTTCTGTATAGGTGTCGCATGCGCAATTTTATCTGCAAGAAAATAGACATTCCTTGCAGCACCTGTAATGTGATTAAATATTCCTTTCCATCGCATGGCATCCTCAGGATTTGACAGCCCAAACATCCCTGACCCTTCCTTTACCAACCAATACGGGCGTGCAGTTCCATCCGGCTGTGTACTTGTTCCTTGTGCGGTATCTGTAATAGAACCTAATAAATATGTGAGTACGGGAAATTCTTTAAGCGTTTCAATCACGTCTGGATTGTCCACGTGATATTTTTCAATAAATTTGTCCACAGGAATTTTTTGCATTATCAATTCTCTTTTTGACTTCTGCATTATTGCTTCCCGTAGTTCTTGTGACATGGCTTGATTATATCAAATAATATGATACAGTAAACATCATGCAAATAGCACTAGTCACAGGAGGCGCTGGATTTATAGGTTCACATCTTGTAGACAGGTTAAAAGATACATACAACGTCCATGTGGTAGACAATCTAGCCACTGGAGATAAAACATTTGTTCCCAAAAACATACCCCTCTATATCGAGGACGTACGAAACAAAGATAAGGTATTTTCTATCGTACAAAAAGTAAAGCCAGACATCATTTTTCATATCGCAGGACAGGCCTCCAACATCAATTCCTTTTCCGATCCGCACTTTGACATCGATGTCAATTTCAAGGGGACAGTCAACGTGGTGCTCGCAGCCCTTGCCGCAAACGTCACGCGCTTTCTCTATGCTTCCTCCATGACAGCCTACGGCCATCCAGACTCTCTTCCTGTATCAGAAAAACACTCCTGCAAGCCAGTTTCCTACTATGGAATCTCAAAATATGCCGCAGAGCGCTTCGTCCACGCGACAGCGGCCCGCACCGACCTAATAAACCCCTTTAACGTCACCTCTTTTCGCATGTTCAATGTCTATGGCCCAAGGCAAAGTCTCACGAATTCCTACCAAGGAGCGCTTGCGATATTTATCGGCAATGTGCTTCGAAACGAACCAATCACCATTTATGGGGATGGCAATCAAACTCGAGACTTTATATTTATTAAAGACGTTATCGAAGCCTGGACACGCGCTATCGACACAAAAAGCACATTTCAACAGATATACAATCTCGGAAATGGCAAACAAATAAGCGTCAATGATATGGTTAAAGCAGTCATTGTCGCTGCAGAAAAAAATCCAGAAACCTATCCCATCCTCTACAAAGATCAAAGGCCAGGAGAACAACGCTTTATGGAGGCTGATATGAAAAAGGCTTTCAAAGACTTTTCTTTCAAACCATCGACTACATTCCAAGAAGGATTATCTAAAACGTTACTGTGGGCAACTGCGTTATAACATTATTGCTTTTGCTTCTCTAATCATTTGCTGTATACCTTGATGTAATTCAACCGAAGGCAACCACTGAGGAATTCTTCCACGATTTGGTGATGCGATTGGATTGTGACCGATCTTGCTTCCTTTAATAACTTGCGCACCAGTTTCTTTTGCTATCATTTCTGCAATATCGATAATTTGTACCCATTCATAACTACTGGCATCATAGACAGTTTTCTTACGGTGAGAAAGATGCATTGCCATATAAAATGCTTCACTAAGATCTCTAATATGCGTAAATTGTCGCCACTCTTCACCGTTGGTCATCATTGTGATTTTTTTGGTTTTTAAAGCCTGATAAATAAAATCAGAGATTACGTGGCTTTTCACATCTTGTCCTTCCATGTATCCATATGCGTTCCATACACGTACACAGACTCCCCCTAATAAACCTGTCCACACTTCACCTAGTCGCTTTGTCACGCCATACACAGTGTCTACTTCTTCCGAAAGTTGGCTCGAAACAAAGAGAAAATCTTTTTTTGACTTTTCTAATTGATCAAATACGTTTTTCATCAACGTCAGATTCCAATCAAGTTGATTTTTTTGTAATTTGGGTTCGTAAAGGTATCTTGATCCACCGACATCCCACGCGAGGAAATAGACCTTTTCTACAGATGTTAAAGGCAACTTTTCAATTCGCGCATCTTCAGATTCACCATGTTTTATGTCGAACCGAATAACTTTTTCACTCTTCTCTTCAAGAAATTTGCAAAATGGAGTACCAATAAATCCATCTGAACCGATTACTAAATTTGTTTTCATGTTTTTTATTTTTTGGGCGCACTCTTCCTTATTTTTTGGGCGCACTCTTTTCCAATTGTTCGCTTATCCACTCATATGTTTTCATCAGTCCATCTTTGAGTTTGCTGGTTGGTTTCCAGCCGAGCTTTTTTTGTATGAGCCTATTGTCTGACGATCTGCCACGGACTCCGAGTGGACCTTTGATGTGCTTAACGAAGAGTTTTTTGCCTGCTATATCCATAACCATTTCCGCTAATTGATTTAACGTTATCATTTCCTCTGACCCTATGTTTACCGGTCCCGAAAAATCAGAGTCCATAAGTTTTCGCACACCGTTTAGACATTCATCGATATACAAATATGATCGTGTTTGCTTTCCGTCTCCCCACATTTCTATAGTGCCACCGTTTTTGGCTTCCGCCACTTTCCTGCAAATCGCAGCAGGAGATTTTTCTTTGCCATTGTTCCAACTGCCTTCTGGACCAAAGATATTATGAAATCGCGCGATATGCACATTCATCTTATAATTTCGTTTGTACGCTAAAAATAACCGTTCAGAAAACAATTTTTCCCACCCGTATTCACTATCAGGAGCAGCTGGATACGCCGAAGACTCTTCACAATTGGGATTTTGTGGATCTAATTGGTTACGTTCGGCATACACACATGCTGATGAGGGGAAAAAAATATTTTTTATACCAACAGTATTCCCAAAACGTAGAATATTCATACTTATTTGCGCCGAATTATTCATGAGATCAGCATCATGATCACCTGTAAATATGTACCCAGCTCCCCCCATGTCTGCCGCGAGTTGATACACTTCATCAAATGGACGATCAAGTATTTTTGCACACACCTTTTGATCTCTCAAATCAGCGATGATAAATTCATCCGCCGCAGTTTTACTATATTCTGACTTTTTTATATCAACGCCTCTCACCCAAAACCCTTCTGTTTTTAGTCTTTTAACCAAGTGACTACCGATAAATCCACCCGCGCCGAGTACAAGGGCTGACTTTTTGTAGTGAACTGACTTTTTTATCATAGTAAGTTATCCAAACAATGAATGTATATTACTGTATTTATAGTAGCTAGGCAATAAAAATTATCTTATGACTCATGCGCTTTTTAATTTTTTGTGCATACAAAAAGGTATGAACGACCAGACGGAAACCACTTTGGAAGGATCTCCACATCTATAGCCTGATCTATATTCCAACCCGCATTTCTTATCGTATATTCCCACTGTTTTCGAGATCTAAACGCAAATGTCATAGCAATTGATTTTTCTTTCCATACATTAAAAAGCCAATCCATACATGTCATTCCAAAAATTTCAAATTGCCATCTATACACTGGTTCAACCAGAAGCACTGTTTTTCGGCTCACGCGCAAACACTCTAATAATAGATTGGCTGGATTATTTGTGTGGTGCAATACATGATACACGATGACGGTATCAAAGGCTCCAGCTCTATAGGGCAATGTCTTGCCGTCATATTGTTGAAAAGCTATATGTGTGTCACGAATCCCAAAATCAACGATATCAACACCTCGTATATGAAGTCCCGGCATACGAACATGTAACTCCTTTGATAGAGAGAGATCGCCACAACCAAAATCAAGTACTCGATCATTTTTTCCAATGAAATTACGAAGTTGAATCACTTTTCTAATAGCGTTTGATTTAATGATGGTGTGCATACGTTCGTGTTCTCGTTTACGAGTCAGATCAATTCACCTATAATGGCACAATTATACCTTTCTATAGCCGTCAGGGTATAGCCAAACTATGAAACAAAAATCATCTATAGTATATGTAAATTTTTCTCCTTACGACAATGCAGGGCGTATTTTAGATTTTCTCTGCTCTACCTTTGACACGGTCATTCATTTTTCCTATGACCATTTGCGATTAAAAAACGGTCGGAAAACAAATATACTGACTATTTATTCACATGGCCACATTATCGAGCAAAAGAAACTCTTCCCATTAAGAACACCTGATTACTTGAGATTTTTTTCATTGCCAGGAGTGGCAGCATTAATCTTGTTTCAAACACTCTGGTATACGTACGCATACAAACCAAAGCATACGCCCATTGATTTTTACTTCAGTGTCAACGCGTATACCGCAGTTATTGGAGTCCTGATGCAATCAGTACGACTCATCGGTGAATCGATCTTTTGGGTTTGGGATTATTATCCACCCTCATATCCTGACTGGCGCATGATGGTCTTGCGTCGAGTATATTGGCGCTTTGATAAACCGGCAATACGATCATCTTCTCGTTTAGCATTTATAAGTCAAAAACTGATCACACTCAGACAAAAATTAGGCGTGTTAAAATCTGGCACTCGCTATAAAATAATTCCTATAGGAACCAATCCGTATAGCGGGAAAATAAAAATCAAGAAAAAGCCAATTATAGGATTTCTCGGCATGCTCAAAAGTAGTCAAGGATTAGATCTGTTAGCAAAAAGCTTGCCGACCATTCTTACACATCATCCTGACATTCGAGTTGAAATTATTGGCTCCGGACCTGAAGAACATGAAATTAGACAACGATTCAAACCATGGGCAAACGTCGTAACATTTTATGGCTATGTTGAGAAAGAACAAGTTGTTGATCGTATTATACGCAGATGGTCTATGGGAATAGCTACGTACCTACCTGAGGTCTACAACGAATCATATTGGGCTGATCCATCCAAAATTAAAGCATACTTAAGTCAGGGTGTGCCCGTTATTACCACCAATGTTCCGCAGTTTTCAAAAAGGATTACTTCAGACAAGGCCGGTATCGTTATCTTGTACGAGAAAAATGCTCTTATTAATGCGGTAGATAGAATAATTTTTCGTCAAACATTTTTTGCCAAAAATGCACACGCACTTGCGCAAAAATATATGTATAAGACTCTATATCGTACGTTTTTTACGAAATAAAGCTTTTTTTTGAAGATCTTTTACCGCGAATAAATGATAGGATAGCGAAGGATAAAAATAAAAGATAGGTTCGGTTATAAAACTTATTGGTGCCCAAACAAACCAGGGCTTATATCGAATACTTGCAAATTCCTTTCGGAGATATTTTAAGCCACGCAGTCCCCTGACTACGTATCCTCGCGAAATAAAATCTTTCACTTTCCAGCCTGACTTATGTTCTTGATATGGATTTCCTCTATGAGATTTTTGATGATAAAAATCATTTGGCGTGAGGATGATGACTCTTTTCTTTGCAATTATTTCCATTTGCGAAATCATTGCCAGTGATGTTTTTTTCGGCAAATGTTCGACTACGTCTAATGCAATAATTGCATCAAAACTCTTGGGTTTAAAATAACGATCCAAATTTGCAATATCTCCAACTACGTACGAATCATGGATCTTGTCTTTTTTACTTTTTGCAATCATCGGCTTAAAAATATCTATACCGGTAGACGTGAACGTCTTTATTACATTCGAGAGTGGGGAATGCTCGCCACACCCAACGTCTAACACAGATTTACACCCTCGCAGTGAACGACCAAGAGTCCAATAGTAAAATATATCTCTATATCGTAAAATAAATTTTTCCATATACTATTTTGTAATTCGCAGTACAAAAACATCACCCAAGTGAAACTTATCAAGGATCCATTCTAATGGGTATATTGCCAATACTATCCATAACGTATGAATCAAGTCCCATTTTACACCAAACCTCTCTCGAAACACATACTGAATACTACCAATCAATCCTCCTGCTGAACAATACTCTATAGTACGAACAATAAATTTTTGTTTTTCTACATTCTGTCGTAAATTTGTAGGCGAAAATAGAACTAAATGTCGAGGAGAATCTAAATTATACCAATACGCTCCAAACAATCGAGCTATAATGCTTGATGGATTTGGGGTACCGATTATCAATTCTCCCCCTTTTTTTTAATTTCTTATAGAGAAGCTCTATACACCGCAACGGATCATCGAGGTGTTCAATGACACGGTACAGTCGTATCACATCAAAGAATCCGTTATCATACTTTGCGATATCTTCATATGCACCAACTCGGACATACGTGACTCCTCGTTTTTTAGCAATGCTCACCACTTTCTGGTCTATATCCATACCATACACATCAAAACCTAATGTTTTGAGCATACAAAGCGTCTCCCCTGTACCACATCCCACGTCTAGAACTCGACCTCCAGATTGCTTCGTCGGCAAAGCCGGCACATTATGGACAATCGTTGAAATCATTGCGCTCAAAAACGTCGGTTTATAATAACGCGTAATTAAATAATTTCTAAGCGTACCAAAAAATCCTCCACCAGATGTTTGATATGCATAATAATTTTCTTTAGGATAATATGCTGCTAATTGTTTATCCGTAGGTCGTGGAGATAAAAAAAGCGCGTGACAATCATCACACTGATTCATCCCAAATTTTCCAGGTAATTCAAACATTCTGTCTTTCGTCTCATAAAGAAACGAAAATGAATGACTGTCACAAAGCGGACATGCTTTAACGTGTACCATAATGTCGCATAGGTTTGTCCTGAAACTGTTTTGCGTTAAATAATAAACAGTAGTAATAATACAGTCCTGGATTATAATAAATATCACGATTCAATTCTCTGTCAGGCACCTCTCGACGATGCTGAATAATACTCCTCTTTCGTATTATTTCTTTGATGTGTGTTATATTCCAGCTCCATGCACGTATCATTTCTCTGACCAGATACACTCTCAATGTAAGTAAAAAATAACAAAATAAGATAACTTGTGTGATTACAAAAAATACATACACCGAGCACAGATACTGCATGCCGAAATTCTGTATAAAAGACATATTCATATTTTTTATCGTAAGATATATGCGTCGTGCATAATTGTATTTATCTGCTGTATCACCACCCGCTAAATGAAATATGGAAGATCTTGGTTCATAGAGCACACGATGACCCGACAACCATATTCTGTGACAAAGGTCCGTTTCCTCAAAAAAGATAAAAAAATCCTCATCAAATTTACCGACCTGATCAAATAATTTTCTTGGCATGATCATACAGGCACCTTTTGCCGAATATATAATTCGAGATTTTCTATATTGAGGAGCAAGGTATGATTTTCTATATCCATAATGGTACAGAAATCCATTTGGAGTAATATATGCGCCAGCCTCATCAAGAAACCTCGAGTCATCCAAACCTCTCATCTGCGGCTGGATACAACCAAGTTTTGCATCCTGAATAAAATCCTGAATAAGCACATCCAGAAAATTTGGTTCAACTTTTGTGTCATTGTTCAAAAAACAAACATACTTTCCTGTAGAATACGACACCCCAATATTGTTTCCCTTGGCAAACCCATCATTTTTGTGATTAGCAATAAGCTTTACCCATGGAAAATTTTTCTTTACAAAACCCACAGAGTCATCAGAAGAATTGTTGTCTACCAATACAACTTCAACCGGCTTATAGGTAAGCTTTTCTAACGAAGATAAACAGGTGCGAAGAAATTTTTTGCCGTTCCAATTCAATATTATTATGGAAACTTTCGGCATAGGTATTATATAAGCTTTTTACTCCAGATCTTGGGGGTGTCTTTCGTTTCTAATTCTAACCCTTGTTTAAGATATATAAATTTTTGTGGGCCCATAGTTTTTGCCCAATCAACCATTTTTTGTACACCTTGCTCTAATGAAGTCTGTGTTTTGTATCCTAGTAATTTTGTCGCTTTTAAATTCGTACAATAGGCTTCTTTCACTTCTTGTGGCCGAAAAGCCAGATTCTTAGGTTTTAAATGCGCGGGCAGGTTTCCGTCTGGAAAAAATGTATGTAATACAACACGGGATAACTCATTTATAGAATATTCTTCTTTCGGACCAATATTTATAATTTCGCCAATAGTACTTGTAAGAAATCCAGTTTTGATAAAATAGGGATTAAAATCATCGATATAGGTAAATGCTCGCTTTTGCTGCCCATCACCATAAATATAAAAATGCTTATTATTGAGGATACAGTTTATAAATATTCCAATGACGTTTCTATATGGGTCCGCCAAATTTTGCTTTGGACCATACACATTATGAGGTCGCACGATCGTGTA
This sequence comes from uncultured Gammaproteobacteria bacterium, assembly GCA_964367095.1. Lineage (GTDB taxonomy): Bacteria > Patescibacteriota > Microgenomatia > UBA10105 > UBA927 > UBA927. The sequence continues at coordinate 13,848 of CAYIXE010000023.1, forward strand.
TTGAAAACCATGCACTTTTGATAATATCTCTGTGGCTTCCTCCATGGCGGTTTTGGCTATCGCATAGATGTCTTCCGGACTTCGCCGCAAGCTTTCAGAAAATGGTGGTTTTTGCCCGCCATACACACTCATCGAGCTAGTCAGCACCACACGTTTCAATCCATTTTTTATACTCGGAATGAGCGTATTTAAATACGCATTATAATTTCTCTCTGTCGCAGAAAGTGGAGTAAATTGACTCCTGCCTTCTGTAGCGTCTGCTGCCAGATGATATAAAAGGTCAGGTTTTATAGAAGCTATATACTTTTCAGTTTTCTTTTGATCTCGCAAATCAAGCTTAGTAAACTGTGACTTGGGATTAACGTTTCGTATATATCCACCAGATAAATCATCTATACCAAATACTTGATGTTTACCTGTCTCCACCAGAGAATCCACAAGATGACTCCCCATAAAACCAGCAGCACCTGTAATTAATATTTTCATATCTAACTTTTGTTATTATAGGTGAGTTTCTTACGGTAAACAAGTAAATAACGTAAGAAATAGAGTGCTACAATACTAAAAACTCCAACGGAGATAGCACGACCGATGATAAACCATTTCCGAGGAGCAAACTCAACAGCGACGGTATATGATCCATCGTAAGGTAATGCAAACGACATGATGCCAAATGGTTCTTTCGTAGCCTCTACTATCTCACTCTTTATACGTGCTTGCCATCCTCTATGGTATGACTCCGAAAACATCAATGCAGTAGTTTCTGTAGTGCTCACATCTACTTCATACGAATCATCAGATATTTTACGCCAATCTATAATCGTCCCATTTTCTAACCAAAAATGAT
>CAYIXE010000024.1:0-13382 GCA_964367095.1 uncultured Gammaproteobacteria bacterium
AACCGTAATCTGGAGACAACCGATTACGGTATCATTATTCGATTAGTTTAGACTGACAACTCTTTATATCCCAGATCTTCCGAGCTCTTCAAATAATGCTTTTTGCTGTTTAGAAAGTCTCGTTGGCACAGCCAATTGGATGCGAACGTACGCGTCGCCACGGCCGCTTCCTTGCACATGTGGAACACCTTTGCCTTTAAGTCGTACTAAAGTACCTGCCTGCGTACCAGAATGTATTCGAATACTTATAGGACCATCAATCGTTTTGACATCTACAACTCCCCCAAGGGCCGCAAGCGTATAGGGAATTTCTTCTGTCACTATAACATCATCACCTTCTCGTTCAAATCGTTTGTCTTTTCGCACCCCGATAACCAAATCAAACTCATCAAATCGGATACGGGATCCATTATCAACTCCTGCTGGAATCTTAATCGTCTTTTTCACTGACCCATCCCCCGCTTCTCCCCTCGGAACATGCACCTCTTTTGTAACCCCCTTTACTGCGTCAAGAAAGTCAATCGTTATCTCATATGATGGATGAGGCCTGCGTCTTTGTCCGCCGCGTACTCCAGAAAATCCACCGCCGAAAAATTGTTCAAAAATTTCAAATGGGTCGATAAAATCAACACCTTGTCCACTGAAAGGAGATCCTCCGCTTGAGGAATATGAATAACTAAATGGGCCCTGTGATCCGCCCCACCCAGTGCTTGGACCAGCGCCTCGCGAGCCTTGAGAAAATGCTGCGTGACCGAATTGGTCATACTGTGTTCGCTTGGTCGGATCAGACACGACAGCATACGCCTCGTTAATTTCTTTAAATTTTTCGTTGGCTCCGACTGTTTTGTTTCGATCCGGATGCCACTCGAGAGCAAGCTTACGATACGCCTTTTTTATCTCATCAACCGAAGCGGTTTTAGAGACCCCTAATATTTCGTAATAATCGTGTTTGCTTGCCATAGATTCTCGTATTATACCAATTAGGCGCGCTTACAGCGCGCCTAATTTCAATATGTACTATTTACAATTATCCAACCACTTCCCCTTCTTCAACCTTTTTATCATCCTTCTTGACTCCATCATCAGTCTTTGGCCCACCTTGACTCACATCCGGCGAGGCGGGTTCCTCGCCCTGTTGTCCGGCGGAGCCGGATCCAGCTTCGCTGGAATACATAGATGCACCAAGCTTTTGAACGACATCAGAGAGTTCTGTCGTCTTTGCCTCTAGATCCTCTTTAGACCCAGATTCAAGGATATCCTTTAATGCTTTTACCTTTTCCTCAATCGCTGTCTTATCCTCCGCTTTCGCTTTGTCTCCTGCATCTTTGACCGTCTTTTCAGCGACATAGATCATGTTGTCTGCTTTGTTTCTCGCCTCAATTTTATCCTTTTTCTCTTGATCCTCAGACGCATGCTCCTCTGCTTCCTTGCGCATCTTTTCAATCTCGTCTTTGGAAAGACCGGTAGACCCTGTGATCTTTATACTTTGAGTAGTCCCTGATGCCTTATCTTTTGCCGTGACGCTTAAAATTCCACTCGCATCGATGTCAAAGGACACATCTACCTGAGGCACTCCTCTGGGAGCCGCGGGAATACCGGATAGTATAAATCGTCCAAGCGATTTATTGTCTGAGGCCATCGGTCGCTCTCCCTGAAGAATATTTATTTCAACCGACGTTTGACTATCCGCGGCAGTTGAAAATATTTCAGATTTCGTTGTCGGTACGGTCGTGTTTCGTACAATAAGTGGCGTAGACACGCCACCCAAAGTTTCTACCCCAAGCGTTAAAGGCGTGACATCAAGAAGTACCACGTCTTTGACATCTCCAGACAAAACTCCCGCTTGTACAGCCGCACCCACCGCTACCACCTCGTCAGGATTTACCGATCTATTAGGATCTTTGCCAAAAAACGCTTTCACCGTCTCATACACCTTTGGCATTCGCGTCATTCCGCCTACCATAACAATCTCGTTTATGTCAGAAACTTTCATCTTGGCGTCAGACAAACACTTCTTGACCGGCTCAATCGACTTTTGGATAAGATCATTGACCAACGTTTCAAGCTTGGCCCGCGTCAACTTCATCACCAAATGCAATGGTCCATCTTTGCCTTGTGTGATAAATGGCAAATTGACTTCTGCTTCCATAGATGTTGAAAGTTCAATTTTTGCTTTTTCAGCGCCATCTCGAAGTCTTTGTAAGGCTTGCGGATCTTTCCGTAGATCGACCGTATGTTCTTTCTTGAATTCATCCGCCAAAAAATCAAGAAGTCGTTTATCAAAATCATCGCCGCCCAAATGTGTGTCGCCATTTGTCGACTTGACCTCATAGACTCCTTCCCCTAATTCAAGAATAGAGATATCAAACGTTCCTCCGCCCAAGTCATACACCGCAATTGTGTGTACATTTTTCTTATCCAAACCATACGAGAGTGCTGCGGCAGTTGGCTCATTTAATATACGCATGACCTCAAGACCCGCAATCTCCCCTGCTTGTTTGGTCGCTTGTCTTTGTGAATCATCAAAATAAGCCGGCACCGTAATGACTGCTTGTTTTACCTCTTCGCCTAAGAAATTTTCAGCATCTTTTTTAATTTTTGAAAGTATTTTTGCTGAAATTTCTTGCGGCGTAAACTCTTTGCCCTCCACTTCAACGACCGCCATACCATTTTTCCCAGCTTTTATCGTGTATGGCAGCCACTTCGCATCAATTTGCACGGATGGATCAGTAAACTTTCTGCCCATCAAACGCTTCACTGAAAAAATGGTAGTTTTCGGATTTAAAACCATCTGACGCTTCGCGACATCTCCAGCCACGTTTTTTATCGGATCTACTACTGATGGGATTGTATTTCTTCCTTCCGCGGAATGAATTACTGTAGGCGTTCCCCCCTCCATCACGGCGACACACGAATTAGTGGTACCCAAATCTATTCCAATAATTTTTGCCATATATCTCCTTTTCTAGAAACACTTCCTAATTTTCTAAAATTAGGCTAGTGTTTCTTGACCCACCAAGCGAATGATCCGTAAGCCGCAGTAGGAATCTACTAAGGCGAACGGCAAATCGCGGTGGGCTATTCAACTTGTTAATATATATACAAATCTACAAATTATGTATTATTTTCATTATCTAATATATTTGTAGATTTTTCGTTATTATTACGACCAACCTTCACACGGGCAACACGCAAAATTTTTCCTCTCAATGTATAACCAGGCAGCGTTTCTTCGACTATTATATCGTTTTCTACCCCTGCCTTGCCGGCAGGCAGGTCAACTACCTCTATACATTCCATTTCATGCGGATTAAATGGCTTACCTACAACTACAATTCTTTCAACTCCCTGCTCTTTAAAAACTGAGAGAAGCTGTTTGTATGCCAAATCAAATCCAGCATCTTTGATATGTTCTGAAACTTTATCAAAAGTATCAACGACAGGCAATAATCGAGAAATGACAATTTCAGCAGCAAATAAACGTGCATCCTGTACTTGTTCGAGAGATCTCTTCTCAAGATTTTGATAATCTGCCATGGCACGAATGTATTTATCTTTCCACGCCGCCTCTTCAATCGCATCTTTTGCTGTATTATCTACTTTTTTATCGTCTGTTTTTTTCATTATTTTCCCTTCTTACTTCAAACATTGAACTATTTACTATTTACTCTTCACTCTCTTCTAAATCACCAACTTTCTGCAAATTCATCGATAAGATTACCCATATACCGAACAATAGGGATGACAAACGGATAATTAAGCCTTATCGGTCCAATCACGCCAATTGCTCCAGAAACATGCGTTGTATTAAATCGTCGACAAACAAATCCACATTGTGAAAGTGGTCCAAGAGTCAAATCAGTACCAACTAATATAGAGAATGAATCTTTATGCTGCTCTAATATTTTCCACCAAAATTCAAACTGATCAAGTGTTATTAGTAAATCGTGCGTAAGTTGGTAATCATAAAATTCCGGCATCGATAAAATATTTGCTGCCCCCGCATAATATAAGTCTCCCTCATTGGTAGCAGTTATGGCCAACATGTGTGTTGATTCAGCCAATGTTTTCGTCGCTTCTCGAAGAAGTTTATCAATTTCTTGTCGGTGATTCCAAATCTTTTCCTTCACCGCTACTTCTTCAGCCACAGACATATCTTTTGGCTTCATCAAATGATCGACATAATAACGAAGTGCCACTGGGGTTGGGCTTCTGCCGGCTGACGTATGCGGTTGATTGAGCATCCCAAGCTCGGTCAACCTCACCATTTCATTTCGAATGGTTGCGGGAGAAACACCCAAATTATACTTTTTTTCAAGCGTTTGAGAACCTACGGCCTCAGCTGACGCGATATATTCGTCGATAACTGCTTTTAATATCTGAATCTGCCGTGGTGTAAGGTCAGTAATACTGTCCATTAGCCTCCTTTTGAACCTGATTAGCACTAATATACATCGAGTGCTAATATGTGTCAATAGGCATATTGCTTCTTATAGATATCTCTCGCATAATAGGGAAAGACATGAAAAAATTTGTTTTTATTTTGGTTGGAATTATTATGCTTCTTTCTATTCCTGCTACTGTATTTCTTTCCTCGAGAAATCAAGAGTTACGCAAAAAAGCCGCACCAGCAACAACATTATCACTCTCTCCTTCCCTCGTGACGAAAAAAGTTGGTGAAGAATTTACACTCGAAGCAATGATAAGTACCGCCGATAATCAGGTCGTTGCTTCAGAAATCCAACTTGCTTTCGATCCGACGAAGCTCGAGGCAATTTCTATCACAAACGGCATAAAATTCCCTCTTATACTCGTCTCCGGAACAATTGAATCAGGCACTGCGTCTATATCAGTAGGGGCTGCAAATACCACAACCCCTATTACGGGCTCTGGCACTGCGGCAATCATTATATTTAAAACACTTGCCGCCACTACCACCCCAACATCAATTACCTTTACACCGGAAACATTTGTCGGTGCACTTGGCGAAAGTGCAACAAACGTACTGGTAAATTCTATTCCGGCAAAAATTACAATCACATCAAATGCAACGTCAGAAACACCGACACCTACCCCGACTCTTTCGTCACAAACAACACTCACTCCGACTCCTACCCCTACGTTGGTATCTTCTCCCCCTTCTTCTAGCGGAAGTGCTCTACAAATTACAGCACCAACAAGCAATCAAGCGTTGCTTACAAACCAACCTACAATCACAGGAAAAGCTCCGCCCAACTCAACAGTCACAGTCACTATTTACTCTGAGCCTCAAACCGTTACAGTTGTGACCGATGCCAATGGTGATTGGGAATATGTCGTTTCTGATCCTCTCGAGGCTGGGCCGCACACAATAGTCGTCGCAGCCCTTGATCCAATCACCAATGTCACCAAAACAGCGACTCTTGCTTTCGTCGTATCAGACCAAACTGGTAATAACGCGACAGGAAGCGCTATGCCTATTTCAGGAGTCGTTGAAAATACACTCACACTTCTTTTTATCGGCCTATTTTTTATCTTGGCAGGCGCATTCCTACCGACATTTATGACTATTCGATTATGAGTATATATATAAGACGCGTATCTCATCACACCACATCAGTTATCTCTCTTATTGCACTTTTTGTATTCTTGCCACTTTTTCTTCTTGCAATTGGCAAGACAGTCACGCTCATTTCAAAAGCAACTGGTACGCCTGCCAACATCGTCATCGATACTACATCACAACTTGAACCTATAAAGACAGACTTTTACCATGCGTTTGCACAAGGCGGTGAGGAAGCAAACGACATGATCGCATCAATCATAGGCGACGTAAAAGCACTAAAACCAAAATATATCAGAATTGACCATTTATATGATTATTATAATGTCGTCGGAAAAAATGGCGACTCTCTCACCTTTGACTGGACACGACTGGATGCGTATATAAACTCCATCACGGCTACAGGTGCTAAGCCCGTTCTTGCACTCTCCTACATGCCATCCGTCATTGCCAAAGATGGGAACATCATAAACCCGCCAAATAATTGGGATGAGTGGGCGCTTGTAGTCCAGAGGACTATTGAACATTATAGCGGAAAGGGTGAACGAAATATGTCAGGCGTCATATATGAAGTATGGAATGAACCGGATCTTGCCCAATTCGGAAGCTGGAAGATGGGTGGCGATAAAAATTACCTTACGCTCTATCGTTACGCATCAATTGGTGCTAATAATGCAAAAAACGTCAATCCGTTCTCACTCGGTGGTCCATCGACAACTGGTCTCTATAAAAGCTGGATTATGGGACTTGTCAATTCAGGAAACCGCGTCAATTTCTTCTCGTGGCACTCCTATCTTACGGATCCCAAACGCTTTGCGACGGATCAACGAAATATTATCGCTTGGTTATTGCCGTACCCCACCTACGTCCTTCTCCCCAAATTCATCACCGAATTTGGCTTCACGGGAGCTAAAAGCAAAGGGTATGGGGGCACATTTGGATCAGCGCACGCAGCAGCTGTTATACGCCAACTCATCTCAGGCGGGCCCACATACTTATTTAGCTTTCAACTAAAAGACGGACCACTGCAATCTGATGGCACTGGATGGGGTCTTATAACAAACGATGATAATGGACTCAAAAAAAAGCCGCGCTATTTCTTATACAATTTTCTGGACGCGATGGCTGGAACCCGACTCCAACTTTCAGGTGAAGGGACATGGGTAACTGGATTTTCAAGCAAAAAAGAAAACGTTATTCGAGTGCTTCTTGTCAACTTTGATGGCAACGGAAATCATACGGAAGACGTGCCTGTTACATTTGCAAACCTTGATACGGGAGACTATGATCTCAGACAACGCTTCCTTGTGGGTCGTGAAACAAAGACGACGATTTCCGTTACTGAAACGTCATTTACCACGACCATTTCGATGCCTGCGCAAAGCGTTCTCCTTTTGGAATTAATAAAGAAAAATTAAGAAACCGTATCAGTAGTCCCGCCGCTGACGACCTCCTGAGCTGGCTCAAGGAAAATCCCCCGCACGCTTCCAACTCTTTTTACAAACCGCATGACTGATTGAACCTGTTCAATCCCAAGGACCCACGAAAGAAAGATATAGGTTACCAGTCCAATAAGCGTCGTAAAACCGGTAAGAAGCAATAAACCAAGTGTCCGTGTTGTATCAAACACAAGCTGATCAAGGAGCTTAATTGGTATATAGAGGGCCACACCCGTTACGAGTGCAGCAATGCTCATTTTCAAAGAAGGTATAAGCAATGCACGGTTTAGAATTCCATTAACACGTTTATTTAAATAATAAAGGAGAAGTAATGCATTGGTAATACTGGAGACAGAGGCAGATATACCAAGCGACCACACCGGCCATTTATAATACATGACAAATAAAACACTGAAGAATGAATTAATCAATACGCATATGATGCCTATAATAACCGGCGTTTTACTGTCATACAATGCATAAAACGCGCGTGCCAGCACCTGTACTATGGCTTGCGCAAAAAGAGAGACACTAAACGCTGAAAGCGTCATTCCCGTAGCAACAGTTGCAGACCAATCAAATTGTGCGGCGCCAAAAACGAGACGTACGACAGGAATACGCAAGACGATAAACAAGACCGATACAGGAAGCACGAGAAAGAGTATTTGATGTATCGCGTTGACAATCATATTGATAAATGATTCGTGATCTTCTGTTGCGGATATTTTCGAAAGTGACGGGAGCGCCGCTTGTGCTATCGTAGTACCAAAAAGTCCCACAGGTAATTGCTGCAAATGTTGAGCAAAGTTAAATATAGTAACCATCCGGGCGCCCAATAAACTCGCCATCATAAGATCAATCGTTGTATCAATCTGGGAAATCGCAAGACCAAAAGTTCGAGGCCCCATGAGTCTTCCTACTTCTTTCACTCCGGAGTGTTTCGGATTCAACGAAAAATTATGTCTATATCCAAGCTTGATAAGAAGTGGAATTTGTATGAGCGCAAAAAACAGCGCCCCTATACCAACCCCAATAATTGCTCCCCACAAGCCATAGCTATGAGAAAATAAAACGATACCTATGATAATGCCAATGTTATATAAAACCGGCGCTGCTGCAGGTACTAAAAACAAATTATGTGATTGCAATATGCCGGTAAACACATTTCCTATAAGTAATGGTCCTACCTGAAACAAAATCATAAATCGTGTAAATGCACTCATTTGTCGTATTTGATCAGGAGAAAATCCAGGTGTCATAAACCGGGACACCCACTCGGCACCTATAAAAATAGGGATTGCAAGAAAGAAAAAAACCACCAGACTTAAATTGATAAGTGACGATGAGAGTATCTGGGCGTTTTTCGTATCATTTTTGGCGATATACCGTGAATAGACAGGAATAAATGCAGAGGTCAAAGCTCCCATAACCAATAATTCAAACAATGCATTTGGTAAACGAAATGCCGCAAAATACACGCCAAGCTCTTCAGGACCAAAATATTGAGAAAGAAGCCGATCACGTACAAGCCCTAATACGCGGGACAAAAAAACCATGCAAACTAAAACAATAGCAGCCGAGCCGATGGAATGTTGTTTTTTTGTAAAAATTGCCCACACTTTATCCATATTTATCCGTATTGTATACTACATAATCATTGACCTGCTAGGTGGAATAGTTTATACTTCCCCACATGCCTATCACAAAACAAGCATCGAAAAAATTACGCCATGATCGAGTTCGAACGAAACAAAACGCAAAAATTCACCATGACGTCGACATGATTGTCAAAAAAGCACGAAAAATGCCAAACGCTAAAACAGTCTCTTTAGCATATCAAATTCTTGATAAAGCGACGAAGGCGCATAGCATCCACAAAAACGCTGCAGCAAGAACCAAATCCCGTCTTTCAAAATTATTGAAAAAATAAATTTTTCCTCATTCGACATTCTCCTGTTGGCATTCTATACTTAAAATAGTATATGCCGACGAAACAAGTTTCAATAAATTTATTAGGATCTCAAGACCTTGAGCATACCCCATGGGGGCGTATTATTTCATGGGCTACAACGTACGGCAGATATATCATGATTACAACAGAAATAGTCGTACTTCTGGCTTTCGTTTCCCGATTTAGTCTCGATCGCAAACTCACTGATCTTACAGAAGAGGTAACACAAAAACAAGCAATCATAGAAGCAAACCTTGATCTTGAAAAAGACATCAAATCGCTGCAAACCAATCTTACAGCCATCAAACAATTATCAAAGGATCAAGAAAAACCCGTAGACATCGTCACCGGCATGGAAACACTGCTTCCGCCTGATGTGCATCTCACGTCGTTTGAGCTCTCTCCTTTAAAACTAACGATCTCTGCTATTGCGGGAACGACACAAGGATTCTCACAATTCTTAGCAAATGTGGAGGCCTCAAAAAAGCTTTCCAATGTGATGCTTGGCGACATAAACAGAAACCCAAAAGTTGGAATCGAATTTCATCTCACCGCCGATACCATTGCAAACCAACCCGTATCACCAAAATAATATGACATCATCATTGAGTCTCACAACGCTTCCAAATACATTGAAACGTTACTATCAGGGAACGTTCAAAGACGCATTGAAAAAACCAAAAATGCGCGCAACCTCTGCAGCGGTATTTTCATTCTTGGCCGTATCACTCTTTGCGTGGTATGCAGTCAGACCGACCGCTCAAACCATTCTTTATTTAAGACGGGAAATCACCGACAAAACCGATTTAAATAAACAAATGGAGAATAAAATCACCGCACTCATTGAATCGCAGGCTGTCTATGAAGAAATAGAAGACAAACTTTCGCTCGTTGATCAAGCACTTCCGCATAATCCAGACGGAATAATCCTGGCACGACAGCTCAAAAATTTAGCCCTCATCTCCCAAAGTTCGATTTCAGCGATTCAAATCCCCACACAACCGCTTCTTATAAAAGAAGCAACAATCGAAGAAAAAATTGCTCCAACGAAACCTATTGAAGAGTTTCCTGTCACTATGGTTATCACCGGACAGTATGAAAACATTAAAACATTTCTTACCGGTCTATTATCCTTGCGTCGTGTGACTGCAATAAACTCTATCTCAATCAAAAATTATATTAATCAAGAAGGAAACGATGGTTCACTTCAGCTATCTATTGCGTTAAAATCATTTTACTCGACCCAATAATATCTATGAAGCTATTAAATAACGTGCTCTATGGATGACGATAATAATTTATTACTTATAGCAGTATTTACGACACTTACTATCTTTTCATGGATTTTTTTTGAATTGGTACAAACAACAAAGACCTCAACGGTGTCATCCTCAGTCAAGCGAATTTCGACGCCGCTTTCTTCAAAAATTGATGTGGATGTTATTATGAGTTTAGAATCGAAACAAACATTTGATTAATACCCATGCAACCCAAAAAAATACCAACGCTCGTGGGTCTTTTATTAGTTCTTGCAGCTGTAGCTATTTTTGGCTATGCCTTTGACCGAGTTGGTCCGCTTTTATCTCATGCAAACGCATCGGTGGCACCTGCAAGCGTTATGATTTCAAATATTAATGACAACGGATTTACTGTAAGCTGGACTACTACAACTCCGGCAACAGGAATGATAACTGTCGAGTCCAACAATACGAAACATGGTGTGGTCTATGACGAACAAGACCCCAGTCTCGGAATTTACACGACGCATACAGCGACATTTAGAAACGGAAATCCCGACACGAGCTACCGCATAAAAATAATCTCAAATGGGAAACAATACCAAGATAAAAATGGTCCATATATTATACAAACTGGCCCGACTTTAGATGGGAATGGCACAGGTATTGAACCTGCATTTGGCACCGTTACAACCAACTCCGGGCAACCGGCGGCGGGAACGCTTCTCTATCTAACCCTTGAAAATGGCCAAACCCTATCAACCTTAGTCAAGCCGTCTGGTTCATGGGTCATACCATTAAATCTCGTACGGCAAGAGTCTCTTCGGGCATTTATCACCATATCTGAACGAATCGACGAAACACTTGTCGTCCGAACCAGTGTAGAAGAAAGTCATGTGCTCACCGATACTCTCAACGACAATCCCGTGCCCGAAATCGTCATTGGAAAAACATATGATTTCCGTAAAATCCAAGCAACAGAAGATGCGAAGAAGCAACTCGCGTCTGCTCCACCAGAAGTTCTTGGCGCTACAGCGACTTCAATTATCGGGGTCATCGCAATTACTAAACCCAAAGACAATCAAGCGATTCCTACAGATATTCCTCTATTTCAAGGAACAGGCATTCCAAACAAAAACGTAACACTTATTATCGGCATTACCAAACCAATCGTTGGCCAAACAACCGTTGGAAATGATGGTATTTGGCGATATTCACCTACCACACCACTTTCTGCAGGACGGCAAAGCGTCACACTTACGACACAAGATGCACAAGGCAAACCAGTGGCATTGACGCACATGTTTGAAGTGTTAAAAAGCGGCACGCAGGTCTTAGGTGATGCGACGCCCTCTGCTACCATCGCACCTACTCCTACTGATGTTCCCATCGAAGAATCTACTCTTTCCGGAGAGCCGATACCGGAAACAGGATTTCCTCTGCCTCTCATCCTCCTTCTGACTCTTGGAACATTACTTATAACTACAGGCGGATTTGTCCTTGTAAGACCATGAACGTATTGACTGTTGGATGGATAGTTCGGTAAGCTAAATATATGGTTGACGATAACAATGAAGCGACAAGCGACTTGACAAGCCCTTCGTCTCAACCTGTGGGAAGCGACGCTATATTACCTACCCCAAAAGAACCAGATCCTGAACCAATCGCGCCTGTTACCCCGACACCTGAAGTTGTCAAAGAACCCATGATAAATGTAGAAGAAATGCTGGGGAACTCATCAACTATCATCCCTTCAGACTCACCATCACTTGTCGTACCAAGCCACAAGAAAAAAAATATGGCAGGCATCATAGTAGGGCTTGTATTATTTTTAGGCGTTGTAGCTACCGGCGCGTATTTCGTCGCCAAACCAGGAAATCTGGCAGATTATAGGAGCCAAGCAGCTAAAAAACTTTCTTGTTTTGATAAATGTCGCAAGGAAAGCGGCACCAAGGCTTGTAATGAAGAATGTGGTACGAATGTGATACCCGGTATGCCAGAAAAAAAGGAAGTTGCTGCCAAAAACGGAGAGTGTCCGTCAGGTAGCTATACGTGTGGTAGTGGAGCAAATATGTTTTGTTCAACCGATCAAACTAAAACCTGCAATCAACTCATCGCGGAGCGTAATCCTGATGCGACAGTTCAAATTGGTGTTGTGAAGTGTAAACAAGATTCCGACGGCGTGTGGGGGGCTGATCCTGCCATGAATTATTCACCTATATCCACTGGTCCTAACGCTGTAGGAGTAGTAGATGGTAAAAGTATACTTACACAAGTTACGGAACAATGTAAAAAACAAATGGCTGTAGGAGGATTTGCCACTGAAGGAACTACAAAAAAATATATTTGCAAAGTAGGTACTGTTGGACAGTGTACCGAAAATAACGGTAAAGTATTTACAGGCAGTTTGGGATGTTTCTGCGGTACGGTGCAAATAGACACCAATACAGGACACGAGAGTTATACAAGCACGTGCGGATGTAATAAGGAGGAAAAAGAGGAACTTGCATCTGTCTCTTTACCCACGCCAACTCCAGATACCACGTCGCCCATTTGTACCAATATAAAAGTGTATAAAGGAACAGTACAGGTGACCCCGTCTACCCTTCTTGCTGGTGACGCAGTCACTATCGCCGTAGTTGGCACAGGAAATCCGACCCAAGCTCGATTTCGGGTAAACGGTGCACAAATTACAGGCGACACTGATGCTGATCCCAACTGGACCATCTCAACGACCAAAAATACTTCAGGCGAATATTTCGTTTCTTATACCATACCAACCGGCGTGACATCATTCTTGTTTGAAGGTGAAACCTTTGCCGCAGGAGCGTGGCACTAATATGTCATTTATTAAAAAATATTGGTATTTAATAGCCGTCACCATAATTACGGTGGGACTGGGGGTAGTGGCATATTTGACGTCTACCAAGCTTGATACTACATCCTCTGTCGCACCAAACGTCCCACAGGTCACGCCAAAAGCGGTGAGTAACGCATGCAAAGTAGCCTTCACTATTGCGTCAAATACACCCACAGGCACCATTACCAATACACCCACAGGCACCATTACCAATACACCCACAGGCACCATTACCAATACACCCACACCAACGACACAAGGGAACACTACGCCGGAATGTATAGATCTCACTCTCAGTCCAACTTCAGGGACAGCTCCCCTTTCACTCACTCTCAAATGTACCGGCAAAGAC
>CAYIXE010000025.1:0-13074 GCA_964367095.1 uncultured Gammaproteobacteria bacterium
CTGTAGCAGTCATATAACAGGAGTTGGCAGTGGAGTAGCTGGCGTCACCACAGTCAACCGTCGTGAAATTGCGCATGAGGCCCAATCGCCTGCGGCCGGATGCAGAGGCGGTATAAAGCGTAAAGTTGGTAGACCAGCCGTCAGCATCGGCGTCTCCAACGTATAACGGGGCATTGAGTAAAATTTGGCCGCCGCTTTGTATGGCAATCGTGCCGGCGGTTATTGACAGTGAATTGACCGCAAGCGTGCCGCCGTTGTTTATCGTAATTGCGCTGTTTGTCCCTAGAGTAAGAGAGGCATTGGTGGTGGTGGATGTTTCAGAATTTTGCGGATCATCAACACCTTCAACTGCTGTAATGGTACAAGTAGACGTAAAGTTTGTTACATCCTTGCTAGAGCTTGTCATGAGCTTATTAAAATCGCATGCCGCCGCAGCAAGGCGAGGCTGTGTAAACAATCCTGCAATAACAAGTAGGATGATGATGTGTAGGATTTTTTGTATCTTCATAGCTTTATGATCGCGGTGCAACAGTAACAGACGATGTCCCCGTTCCATTGACTGCGTCTACTTTCAACATATAGGTATACAAGAGAGTATCCGTTACCGAAAACGTGGTAGACCATACACTGGTTGCGGCTGTTTCTGAAATTTTTTGTAATGTCACGGGCATACTCGCCGTATCGCCGGTTACCGTCCCTGTTACTGCGGACACAGGGCTTTGTGAAGAAAGAGTTACGGTAATCGTGAGGTTTTGTCCTTTCTGTGCGTCGAGAGGATCAAAGGTTACGGTCGAAAATGTCGGGCCTGTGTCTTTCGCATTTTGGCTCACTGTGTAATTTCCCTTGGTTCCTTCATCGGGCTTGAGGATGATGGGCGTGGGAGTGGGAGGAGGAAGGAGATCGCTGTCACTAAGTTTATTTGATTGGTATTGGCTCCCTGTGAAAATCCGTTTGATCACAGGTTTGTTGACGATTGTATCAAAAAAGACAATGCTTAAGACGATAACGACAACGAGAACAGTCAGACTAATCGTAAGCGGCGTCCATAGTTTTTGAGGGGTGGATGGCGTGATAGCAGCCTCTGGTGCTGGAGAATCCTCCATAGCGGGCACAGGTGATGAGATACTCATTACATCTAGTGTAAAAGATTTTTGAAGATTGTCAATACTATATATATTCTACTGAGCACACCAGTAGGTAATATCACCACATTTACTTTGACAATCATTTTCTGCAAACGAAAACGGACAGCCATAAAAAGAAGGGTCTCCCACATTATTACATTGTCCGGCCAATAGCACTATGCCGCCCACCTGAATTCCAGGTCTGCACGCATACGGCCCAAACAATGAAGGCGTCGGCGTCGGAGTGAGTGTCGGGGTAACACCGGCATCAAATCCGCCGGGAGGGGTAGCTGTCGTTCCTGATGCAAGACAATAATTCCAAAATGCTCCCCATCCGCATCCTCCCTCTGGATCACACCCTAATTTAGTGATATCAGGATCGCTAAAATCCTGCAGTTTCGCACACAAGCGATTACCAAGACACAGATTAGTATCGCTTTCCGGCTTATAGAGATACGGTTTTCCTGTGACCGGATCGCAAGGAATCTTTGCTAAATATGGAGAAAGCTCACTGCCGTCGCAATTGTTTAAAATATCAGTCGCAGGATAACAGCCTTTATCATTATAATATTCTTCAAACGAGCGTCGGATGTTTACCAAATCTGTTTTTCGCTCTACATCAAAACCGGCATTAATACTTTTGCGCCAATTCATAAGAAGAAACATCAACGCAACGACGCCAATAATCGAAACGACAATGAGAAGCTCGGCTAAAGTATATCCTACACTGCCACGGGTACGCGCAAATCTATACATATCTAAATTCTAGTATGCGATCAGAAGAATAAAAATGCAATGATATGTGTCTCTTTATTTTGTATACGTCAGTCGTCCTGTAAATGCACCAGCAAAAATAAAACAATAAAGAATAAGCCCCATAAAAAAGCTTTTTATCGCAAACACCACTCCCCGCTCTCTATAGACAAAGACAAGAAATTTCCGGACAAAATAAAGATGAAGAAGTATAAAAAATAACCATATAGGTCTTATGAAACTTAGCAGTCCTATAAGACTTATTAGTCCTGCCACCACTGCTACTCCTGATATCGTCGTCATCGCCTCTTGAAGAGTCGTAGCAACCGGATCAAATTTCTTTCGTCGCGCATAAAGCTTCGTCCAATAATATGCACGAAGAAAATATTTTTTCGCTATCGGATAAAAACTTTCAAACTCGTGCCGCACACGCACTTTCGGTGCAAAAATGATTGCGTATCGCCTCGCTATTCTATACGTAAGCTCGATATCTTCAACCAGAGGTGCCGGATAGGTTTCGTCAAACCCGCCAAGACGCAAGAAAACAGACCGCTTTATCGATGCGATGCGAGTAGAAAAGAGAAAATAATATCCACTCTTATCCCGTTCATTTATCCAATAACTCCAATCGCGAAGTGCCTTAAAGTTGGGGAAAAAATCCTTTGACTTTTGCTCTTTTACCCACACGCCCGTAAGCGCCACCACATCAGGATCATCCTGATAGACCCGTGCTATCTCTGATAGTGTATCCGGAAAAACCTCCACATCGCCGTCAAGAAATACCACAAACTCGCCTCTGGCCGCTTCTACTCCTCGATTGCGGGCAATCGCAGGACCGTAATTTCTTTTTAACCTTACAATGCGTAAAGGTGTTTTCGTTTCTTTTTTTTGGATATTGGATATTGGTGATTGGAGATTCTTGTCTGATCCATCATCCACCACAATCACCTCAAGCGTCGGCGCGTTTTTGCTTTTTTCAAGAGACCGCAAAAGAAACGTAAGCTTTTCCGGAGCGTTATAGTACGGAATAATGACTGATAAATAAGGTGTTTTCATTGACGTGCCCCACTCGATCGCAACCTCTCCATAAGCCACATACGACTAAGACTAGAGACACTCACTCCTTTTTTCTTGGCTATTTTTGCAAGCTGATTTTTCAGGGACTTTTGAATCCGTACAATTAATGTTTCTTCTACGGGTTTATGAAGTTCAAATACAATATCAACGTCTTCTGTTTCGTCTTCAAAATCTACAAAACTATGAGTGTCCCAAAAAGTTGCTTCATTTTCATAATTCTTAAATATTGGAATTTTAGATATTTTTTTCTTTTTCATAGAGCCTCCTTCGTTCTTTGTTATCTGCATCTCGAGCTGAAACTACATAGTACGTATTCATTTTTTGTCTATTCACCACGACCGCCAAAATCCTTTCACCGCTTCGACCAACAAGTAGATATCGTTTATTGTATGTATTCTTATGATATCTAAGCTTTCCAACCGCAATGATTATCTGCTCTTTTGTTACACGATGTTTTTGAATATGAGATAGATTATATGCATCCCAAATTAATTCTTTTACAAAAATTCTAGTCATAGTGTATTACATTTGTATTACATTTGTCAATATCAAATAATCTTTTTCTTTACCACTGCCGGCACCCCAGCGACTAACACGTGGTCGGGAAACGATTTGGTTACGACACTTCCTGCTGCTACGACACTCTCTTTCCCTATGGAAACGCCCGGCAACATTATCGCACCCGTTGCCACATAAGCGCCTTTCATGATAACGACGGCTGATTCCTTCATCGGATAAATTTTTTGCAATGGATGATCAGGATACCCCACATTTATATGCGTGACAATGGTTGCCCTATTTGAAATAGTCACATCGTCCTCAATGGTAATGCCACCACGAATGTCAAACATTGCCCCGTCTCCTATAAAACATCTGCTTCCAATAGAAAGCCGAGAAAATCCGTGCTGATGGACATTGACAAACTTCACATCCATAAGGACTGTATCTTTTCCCACTCTCGCCCCTGCCGCTTGAAGAAGCCATACGCGAACTGGCGGCAATGAAATATGGACAAGCCATCCATACCACTGAAACCACACAAATCGCATCGCCTGCCATACTCCTATAGTTTTCAATGCTTTCATATGAGTCTTATAAAGCTCATTAAATCCTATGCGTCTTATATAATTTTTCTCGAAATTTCTCTATGTGTATCAAATAATCAATCGTGTCTCTTATAATATTGACTGACGACTGTTTATCAAATCGACGAAGAAATAGTACTGGAACTTCGACAATTTTTAACTTCGCCCGCTTGGCATACACCATAATCTCTGTATCCCAAAACCAACCCTGATGCTCTATAGTTTTAAAAATGGGTACAATTTTTTTCTTTCGAAAAATTTTGTATCCTGTCTCTGTATCAAGGCCTCCGGTACCCACCATGCTATCGGCAAGCCACCGATATCCTCGACTAAACACTTCCCGAATCATAGATCCTAGGCTAGATCGATAAAATCGCTTTCCGATAACGACATCTGCTTTTTTTTCTGCGGCCAACGAAATCATGAAAGGTAAATATACTGGTGATACTTCACAGTCTATATCAATATACCCTACTACCTCAGCCCTTGCTTTGGCTATCCCATCCATCACCGCTCTCCCTCTTCCCATATTTTTAGTATGGAAAATCGCACTGCAGAACGAATATTTTTTACACGCTTTTTCTATCAACTTCACGGTCTTATCCGTACTTTTATCATCCACAAAAATAATCTCGAAGGAAAATGCACCGGCTTGAAGCGCACTGATAATCCTGTCGACGCTAATTTTAAATAATCCTTGTTCGTTGAAACACGGCAGGATAAGGGAAAATGAAATAGTTGGCGTACTCATTTGAGGCAATAATACGACGTTTATACACGTTTTACAATTAGAAATCTTTACGTACAAAGATATGAGAAGAAGACAATCGATTAAAATGAGCATTTATATACGCTTGATCCTTTAGAGATAACGTCTGAATGCGCCCTAATTGACCATCATAAATATATTTCGTATTCGTTGTTTCCAACGCCTGAGAAAGAGAAGGCAGCGGACGTGAAAGATACGGCTCCCACTGACCAAATGGCACACTGCTGACATAATAGGGATCTTTAAAATAAATAGTCGACCCATCCAAGTCCAATACATATGCGCCCTTTGGAATGAGAGTCAAAGCAGAGGACAATTCGGCAACATTTTTGACATTGGTATACAAAAGTTTCGCGGTAGTAACAGTGCGATTTGTCTCATACAGAAATCCCAATCCTACAATATAAACGATTGCAAACAAAACTGTTCCCCACGGGTGATTTCGCACCTTATTCCAAACCAAAAGTACGAGATCTGCCGCATAATACGCGATAAAAACAGCAACAGGTATAAGATACTGAACATGGCGCATCGGGTACCACAACACGTATGAAAATACATAAATAATAAACGATCCGGCAATGAGAAGTTCTATCCAAACGCCGTTTTTTCCATTGGCAACAAATGGCGTCATCAAGCGCACAATTCCCACAAATAGACCCACTAACCAAATTACGTGATTAGCTATAAGACCGCGTCCTATCCCCGCCTCTGCGTAATAAATGGAATTAGGATAAAAAAACAAATCCGGCTGCATAAAAAATTGCTCGCCGAGCCTATTTACTTCAAACGGCAACTTCGTCAAAGAATAAATAATCGTATCAAGCTCTACGAAGGTATGACTAACGCGTAATACCCAAAGACCAAATGCCGTAAATGGCAGTATAAGGCCAAAAATAAACATCCTCAATAAAATAAGCCGCTTCTGCTGCATTTTCTTGTCTCCCCAAAATGCCCAACATGCAAAGATCACAACGCCAATTACTGCCTGCGGCAGAGCTTTCGGCAAAATAAGAAGCGACACTGCATAAAAAACTCCGGACCAAAAAGCCATGTGTTTTTGTTCATATTTTATCAGTCGTATCTGACATATAAGTCCTATAAGACCCGCAAGCACCGCCAGGTTATCCGGTCGAATTTCTATAAATTTATCAAAAGGCAATGGGAGAAACGACAAAAATAATCCAGACAGGAGAAATAGCCACCAATTCTCTCTCTCTCCCCGAACCAAGGTAAAAAGAATGCCCAAGGCCGCACATATACCTAAAAATATCAGAAACGCCATGATGCGAGCTGCCGCAAATATAGTCGTACCGGAAAAAATAATATACAGGGGCGAAAGAAAATAAAGAAATGTCGGCGGCACGTACAGAAGAAAATCAAGCATTGGCACGCGGCCTAAAAATACATTATGCGCCCAATGAAGGTATGCCAATTCATCAGCGTCAAAGTAGCGAATAAGACCTAATTGATAGTGCCACCAAAGAAATGAAAGAAGAAGTAAGCCAGAGAGAAAAGAGAAGATAATGACAAAAATTTTCTGCAATTTCATTTGGAAACTAGTGTAGCATATTATATGATCATCAAATGACCACAATACTCATTGGCGTCTTTGCGTTACTGATAACACTCTTAAACTCAATAGGCTTCTTTGTTGGGACTTTCAACCGTCCAGAAGGCACAATATACTTGGGCACCATCCACTACTTTGAGGATTATTTTCTCTACGTTAATCATTTTTTTCAAGGAGCGCATGGGGCATATTTTACTGTAAATCGTTATACAAGCGAAACGACTCCTGTAAGTATTCTCTACTGGACCGACGTTTTAATGGGTAAGCTCGGCGGACTCATCGGATTATCCCCCATAACAAGCTATCATGTGTCTCTTGTTATTGTGACCTTAACCACTATTGTTGCGATGTATTTTCTTTTAAACACCTTGTTTCCCAAAAATAAATATCACGCACTCTTAGGATTTATTATTGCCGTATTATCGACGTCGTTTTTAAATCATATTGTCGTAAACGGAAATCCCATGTGGTATCCATTCCAACTCTGGAAGACACCGCACTTTGCATTTGATCGTTTCGGCGGTGTTCCCCACCAAACGCTCCAATCTCTTCTCTTTTTTATTCTTACCATGCTCTGTTTTTCAAAAGGTATATTTTCACGTCGCATATCACTTCTTCTTATTTCAATCACTGCATTCTCATTAACATCAATAAATCCTATTCAAGCTATTATCTTTCTTGCAGCGTTTTTGGCAACGCAAGGGATTCTCCATCTTCAAAAAAAACCAATACCTATTTCCAAGCTCCTTATTCTTTTCCTTTCAATCGTAAGCACTTTTATCTATATATATTACCTCTCAACCACTCTGCCCCACTCCCAGGCAAGAGCCTGGGATGGACTTCAGCACACAACAACGACACTTCCATTTCTTCTTTTGTCATTAGGACCCATAAGCATCTTTCTTCTTTTTGGGATTCTCCCGTCTTTTCTCTCCGGCAATGCACTCTTTATTTTTGCTGTCATTCTTATCTTAGGAACGTACGGCATGTTTCTTACAAGTATTCCTCAAATAATCGGCATATCAAACGTGCGCATCATATTTCCAGCCCTTTATCCATTTATGGCCGCTATTGCGGTAAATGGTATTCTTACAATTTCAAAAAAACTTGCTAAAATTGTTCCTACCATTGTCGCTATTAATACAATGATGGTTCTTTTTGTTCTTTTTAGCCTGCCGACACTCTTTTGGGAAATACAGCAAAAAATCCAAAGCCAGAAAGACTCATCAGACCAAACTCTCTATCTGTCTTTACCAATCTATGACATGTTTTCATCACTTAAAACAATCGGACAATCAAACGATGTGGTACTGGCAAACCCAAATACCCACATGGATACGCTTCTGCCAGCGCTTTCCGGTCATACCGCGTACTCAGGACACATGCTTCTTACCATTCGTTCAGAAGAAAAAAAGCTTTTTGCACAACAATTTTTTGCATTAAACAAACCAGACGCTATCAGTTGGTTGAAGGAAAACAACATTCGCTACATTCTTTTTACCCCGCTTGATGGAGACATAAATCTTTTCATAAAAACTTATCCGTTCTTAAAAATCTATACATCGTTTGGAGAAACTTCTGCAATTTTTGCCCTATGAAACAAAAATCACGAAACATATGGGAGGCAATTATTGTTTCTCTAACAATTGGTGTCTTTACCATGGCCAATTCGCTCCAAATGATACTTGAGTGGCGAAAAAATACGCCTGATCAGGTCTTTCACGCGATAGCACATTCATACCCCGATTATTTTCTCTACCTTTCTCATGTGGCCCAAGGAGCCGCTGGCAAGCTCTTTTTTACCGATCATCAATTTACCAATGAAACACTTGCCCCGACAAGCATTTATTGGTTTTATTCCCTGTTGGGGTTCGTCGCAAATATCTTTGGCATCTCACCTGTATGGATATACAATCTATCGTTGCTCTTTTTAAGTGCAATGGTCATGCTTCTTTGGTATCTATTTTGCCGATTACTCTACCCCACAAACCGCATGTATCGACTATTTACGTTTCTTGTTATTGTAAGTGCTTCGCCATTTATCAATATAGAAAAGTTGTTAACAGTCGGGGTCGTAGAGTTTCCGCAATATCTTTGGTTTTCTTCCGCTCCGGCGTTTAACCGCTTAGGCGGTGTCCCCCACCAAATACTGCAGACTATTTTACTACTTATGGTACTTTTCGAATTTTCAAAAAAAAACAAATCTCTTTTGATCCTTATGGCATTAAGTTTTCTTGCAACCTATGCGCACCCTCTGCAAATGGCGCTTCTTCTTGTCTCTGCAGGATCTTTTGAAATGCTCACCATGTGGAAAGATAAAATTATTGATATCAAACGGCTTATCCCTGTTTTGGTATGCGGACTTGTCAGTCTAGCGGTAAGTATGTTAATCAATCATGAATTTACCACCCCTATTTATACTGTCGCAAAACAATGGGAAATGCTTCAATACAGCCCAACTGGCTTGTTCTTCTGGGTAAGCGTGATAGGTCCCTCCATAATTTTAATTCCTTTTGGTATATGGCCTTTTATCAAAAAATCAGATCCACTCAATACGATATATCTTATATACGCAACACTTTGTTTTGCTCTCTATAATTCACCTATCCCAAAAATAATGGGGATTGTTCCACAACGATTCCTCCACCCGGCTTCCTACGCGCTATTGCCAATCATTGCTGTTTCAGGATTTTTTGCGATAAATCATGCGCTTTCAAAAATGGGTAAAAGCCAAAAAATATTTCGATTTCTCTCAGCTGGTTTTTTCATACTCGCAACAATTTTTTACTTAGTATTCACCATACCCGCAGACATTGCACAAATAACACTTAGAATAAACGATCCAAATCTTGCCTTTGCAGCATTATTAAATCACACGCCGATTGGCGTTATAAAAGGCCTTCAGACCATCAAAACGATGAAGCCAAATACGAAACTGAACGTAATTATTCCGGAAGAAAACCTTGGCATTGATCTTCTTATTCCTCTGTATACTGGTTATAAAAGTTTCTTAGGACAATCGATCCACACCTTGTATCCTGAAGTGAAAAATAACTTACGAAAACAATTCTTTTCTGAAACGATGACTGAAAAAGAAGCACTGCAGTTTCTCACGAATCATTCCATAGGCGTAATAATTACGGCTCCCAATTCCCCTCTCTCAAAACACTATTCATTTCTCACAAAAACATTCTCAAATAATTCACTGACAATTTACACAGTATCCAATCAATAAACACATGAAAATAATATCGCGCTGGATCCAAAATAATACGGCATTAAGTCTTCTGATTATTCTTATAAGTGTTCATCTTTTGATCATAAATGACTACGGTTTTACGTGGGATTTTCACTTTCACTTCTTTGGAGGCGGAAAGCTCTTAGGTCTCTCATGGCAAGAGCTAGAGCCAAGAATATTGCCCTACGTCGAACCAGATCCGAGAAATGCGTGGAGTTTGCCGTATGGCCCACTTATGTCTATTCCACCGGTCGCCTCATATCTTCTTCTTTATAAATACTGGCAATTTCTTCCACAAGACAGCGCCTACCATCTCCCCATCATCCTTTGGGGAATCGGGGGAATACTCGCGTTGTATGGATTTTTAAAAGAAGCGATAAACAAGCGGGTCGCTCTCTTTGCTGCATTCTTTTTGGCGATTATGCCCCGGTTTTTTGCGGATATGCACAATAATATGAAGGATATACCGTCAGCCGCCATCTTTGCAGTCAACATGTGGCTATTGTGGCGACTGGTCAAACACAAACGACTCTCTGACCTCCTTTTGGCAGTAGTAGGGTTTGCAGCGGCATTCAATGTCAAAATTAATAGTATTTTTATCCCAGTGATTTTTGCTGTATGGCTCATTCTTATCGCCATGAGCGCGGAGAGGAGAAAATTTTTTGCCGCTCGCTTCTCGAGCTTAATAAAAGGGCTACTTAAACAAAAAGACTTGCGAGCAGCGGAGCAAAAAAAATTTGCTCCGATCTCAGCGCGTAAACATATCTTTGTATTCGCTTATTTTCTCTTGGCACCTATTGCAGCATTTTTGCTATGGTGGTTTTTTTGGCCAAATCCTATCGCACAACTTGACCACGCATACCGCACATTTGCTATTGGAACAAATAATATAGAAGTCTTACTCAATGGCAACTGGTACTGCTCCGGTGGAAACGTCCCTTGGTATTACCCATTTTGGTATCTCACTATTACAACTCCGCTGCCTCTTTTACTTTTTTTCCTAATTGGACTTATTAGTCTTATAAGACATAGAAGACCTATTGGAATTCTTCTCCTCCTCTGGTTTTTCCTGCCCCTCTCACGCTATTTATTGCCAAATATCGGCGTCATCGACGGCATACGACATTTTGAAGAAGTCCTCTTCCCCCTCGCCGCCCTCGCCGCCATTGGCTTAGATTTTATGATAAGACAAATAAGTCTTATACGACTCATAAGACCTATGAGTCTTATTCTCATTCTCTTTACTGTTTTCTCTTTACTATTCACTCTCTACTCCTATCACCCATTTCAGATCACCTACTTTAATGAGCTTGTCGGTGGGATCAAAGGGGCGTTTGGAAAATATGATCTCGATTATTGGGGAGGATCACAAAAACAGGCCGTCATTTGGGTAAATGAGAATGCCCCGCAAAATAGTAAAGTGCACATCGTCATGTCCGCTGATGTTGCCGGCAGATACTTGCGACCCGATTTACTGATAAATCTTAATAAATACAATTATGACGAATCAGATTTCGTCATATTTCTTAACCGTCAATCATTCTTCTACCGCTTTTACTACGCATACGAATACCTCCTGCATCATAGCCCAAGCTTTACCGTATCGGTCAAAAATACTCCCTTAGTCTGGGTATTTGACAATCGCACAGATAATAAAACTTCCCGCCAAACGCCATGGTGGAAAGGCGAAGATCCCTGTATTATTAACTATTGGAAAGCGACGAAATGAAATACTCAAAAGCATTTCCTATTTTATTTTATACTCTTATCATTCTCTCGCCACTTCTTCTACCGTTGTTTGCCCCCGGAACGTTACACCAGTTCGACATGATCCTCCATTTGGAACGGATTGTTGCATTTTATCGGTCGCTTGGAGACTACAGCATCCCTCCGACATGGTCTACATACTTATCCTACGGTTTTGGCTCCCCGGTACTCATCTACAACTGGTCATTCCCGTATTACATCGCCTCAATGTTTCTTTCACTCGGTAGTACGCTTGTGAATGCGTATAAATGGATAACCGCGATTACATATATCCTTGCATTTCTATGGATGTTTGTATGGATCGCCTCATTGACCAAGTCCAAAGTTTCAGGACTTGTTGCAGCTGCTTGGTATGTTTGGGCACCGTACCGATTCAATATCCACCAGCTTCGTGGAGCAATCGGCGAAGAATTTGCAACGTCGTTTTGGCCAGGCGTATTCTGGGCTACTACAGTGATTTTTCAAAAACGGTATAGACTTGGCTTTTTTGTCGGCACATTATTGTGGTCCGTCATGTTGTGGTCCCATCCCCCTATGTTTGCAATGATTCTGCCGCTCTGGATACTATACATCTACATACAATTTCTCCAGACTCGCAATGCACGAGCGATACTCGTATCATTAGGTTCGTTATTGTTTGGCATGGGTGCCGTCGCCTACTCATGGATCCCGATCATTTTTGAGCGTGAACTCTTAAGCTACGGCGTACACGAAGCTATTTATCCGGACAACTTTGTACGGTGGAACCAGCTTCTTTCCCAACCGGATATCTATGAATTTAACCTTCAATTCGGGCCTACTCGATATCTGGTATTTTATTCCATCGGGTGGGCGCTGATTGCCGCAGGAACTCTCACCACATTCTATCTGGCTACAATTTACAGGAAATGGAATGCCATAAACGTGTACCAATTATTGTTTGTCGGGATGGGAATATTGGCAGTATTTCTCTTGCGTCCTTCATCTTCATACCTCTGGGCATATCTGCCACTCCTAGCTCCTACCATGGTCTTTCCGCAACGATTTCTGGGGCTCGTGATGTTTTGCGGCAGTGTCTTAGGTGGACTCTATATATCCCGCTTCCATAAACGTCACACATGGATAGCCGCCATCTTGGCTATCGCATGTATCATGCTTCTTGATTATCCGTATCTTACGCTGAATAAAAACCGCGAACCGGATCTTTTTAAACTCAACCATCCTGTACTCACCACGACAGACGTATGGGGAGAATTTAGCCCAAAATGGATTCCATCTGATTTCCAAAAGAATGGCTCTCTCTACGGAAAACAGCCCATGCTTACGATCACTCCCGCGCAATCAAACACATCGGTTTGCACCCAAACGTCTATATCAGTTACCTGCAGTGTAGAGACAACTGGCGGGACAACCATTCGGATACGCCAATTTTATTTCCCTGGGTGGAACGCATACGCAGATGGAAAAGAAATACCCATTATCAAAAATCCTGACGGCACTATTGGACTGGTACTCACTCAACCCACACACACCATACGGATTATCTTTACTCACACGCCTTTACGCAAATTCTCAATCTTTTTGTCTATCATTTTTACGAGTTTGTTCCTATTGCTCGGAGGGAAAACTGTTTATACTCTTGTAAGAAGGAAAAAATCTTAGACCCTGTTTTAGAAGTTAGCTTGAATTTTTGATACACTGGTAGGTAT
>CAYIXE010000026.1:0-12906 GCA_964367095.1 uncultured Gammaproteobacteria bacterium
ATCTAAACGATAATGCGGATATAGGCGATACAGTTGCAAAGGACCCGTCAGTCTTTTGTAAAACTGTCAGATCTGGCTCTACATTATTGGAAATAGTGCAGAGCGACAGCTTATCCTATACCGCCAATACCCGCATCATACATTCTTCACTTTTACTTCTACGTTAATTTCAAGTTCTGGATGATCCCCTCGTATCTGTGGTACTGCCTTTAGAAAATCATCGAGAGTTAATTTACCGTTGGTATGCATTGGCATTGGTGTTTCCGCAACAGAAACTGTACCATTTGCCGTTCTATCCATTATCCTTTTGCCTTCCTGCGTCAAATGAAGTTTGTCGAGTACTCTACGGGTGTTTCGGTATGCATATACAGGCTCAACGAGATTGTAATACTTCATGTGGGGAAGTTTGTTGCTAAGCCATTGTTTATTTTTTGCTTCATTCTCAGTATCCCTTCCCCAGTTACGGAATGCATCATCAAGGGAGACGGAATCACCCTGGGTATTGGCGAAAAATTTTCTCACCATCGCTTCAACGGATGGTCTGGATTTGATTTTTATTTTGAGCGGTTTCATGGTAACCCCTATTAAAGCACGGTTCACTTCCCGTGTCAATACCTCATCTCATCTTTCATGTAAGGAGAGGAAACGAAAACGATGAAATAACGTGAAAAGGCCCTTGTTTTTTTTTGAAAAGTTGCTGTACAGTGGGAAAGAACGACAGAGGCATCCGCCTATCGGTACGGGCAACGGTCTTAAAAACTGTCGTTGGTGTGGTAGCCAAATGCGAGTTCGACTCTCGCTGCCTCTGCGTTTACGTATGGTGGGTTTTATGTGCCCCGGTAGCTTAAAGGATCGAGCGACCCTTTTCCGAAGGGTCAGATGTCAGTTCGAATCCGACCCGGGGCGCATTAAGCTCACGATAAACTTAGCATACTACACTAATTACTTGAGCAGTCAAGTCCCCTTTACCCAAATCGAGGCTAAATTACTACTTGACAATGCTTGAGCGGTCAAGTATAATAACACTATGAACACGTTGACGATAGAGAAAAAAGTACAGGTTATTTCCTCTCTTGTTGAGGGGAACTCAATACGTGCAACCTGCCGTATGACAGGGGCGGCAAAAGGGACTGTTACACGCCTTCTAGAAGCCGTTGGGAGGGCTTGTAATGGATATCAGGACGTTATATTGCGTGATCTGCCATGTAAACGTATACAGTGCGACGAAATCTGGTCATTCTGTTATGCGAAAGATAAAAACGTGCCAGAAGAACATAAAGGTGAATTTGGGTATGGGGATGTTTGGACATGGACAGCTATAGATGCCGATACGAAGCTCGTTCCAAGCTGGCTAGTCGGGCTTCGGAGTGCTGATTATGCATATGAGTTTATGAAAGACTTGAAAAGTCGTCTTGCTAACCGTGTACAGCTTACCACAGACGGACACAGAGCGTATCTCTCAGCAGTAGAGGGGGTGTTTGGGGCAGATGTAGATTATGGAATGTTGGTGAAAATATACGGAACGCCGCAGAATAATGAAACTCGGTACAGTCCGGCAGAATGTATAGCAGCGGAAAAATACATTATGCAAGGAAAACCGGAAATGAAAAATGTGTCAACAAGTTATGTAGAAAGACAAAATCTCACTATGAGAATGAATATGCGTCGCTTTACAAGGCTTACAAACGCTTTTTCCAAAAAGATTGATAATCTTGAAAACGCCGTAGGACTTCACTTCATGTGGTACAATTTCTGCCGACCCCATCAATCACTCAATAAGAAGCGAGCATTAGGAGTAACGCCAGCAATGGCCGCAGGGGTAGCAACGAAAGCGTGGACGATTGAAGATCTTATTTATTTGACGTTTTCAAATTGACCCACTACCAAAAATTCGAAGCGTACAACATTTATTTGTATATCCCCAAAAATAGTGATAGCGTAAAGAGGAATATACAAAGGAGGTGAAGAAAAAATGAAATTAAAACCCATGGCGGTTGCCATGTATACAGGTCTTTTTGTCGCAGGTCTTCACCTTGTATGGTCATTAATGGTCTTTTTGGGTGTGGGGCAGCTCTACCTTGATTGGATTTTAGGATTGCATTTTATAAATAATCCATTCATGGTTGTTCCCTTCAATTTCAGCGTAATGATTATGCTTTTGGTTGTTACTTTTTCGGTTGGATTTATCCTAGGTTGGGTAGGGACACATTGCTGGAACAAAATGAGTAAAAAGTAAATGCGGTCCGCGGAACAGTAAAGACGGTTCATCAAATATAATTTGACCTTTTTTTGTCAAACGGTTTTATTTTTTCTTTGAATTATCTACCCGAAGAAACATGATTCCCAGTAATATAAAGAGTATCGCGAGTAACCAGCTTCTTGACTGAAAAGCTTCTACGAGAGCAATGCCAAAGAAAAGGATGAACACAGTAATATTTTGTCCTATTTTCATAACTTTATTCTATCAGATTTTAGGTTGCATTTGTTCTGAGCGGGGTCGAAGGAGAGCTCGATCTGCAGAAGATATTTGAATTAGTTTTATTTTTCAAGCTGTGTAAGTTTAGTGTGGGCTTTTGTTATTGAAATGTGTGTAAATTCAAATCCTGGGGCTGCTCCATGATAGTGTTTTTCTCCTGCCGGAACCCATATAATATCGCCTTCTTTCACCCTAAATTTTTCCTTCTCGGTTGCAACAATTCCTTCGCCTTTTGTAACTATTAACACTTGATCATTTGAATGTATATGGAGTTTGTTATGCACGCCTACAGCAAAATGAATATAATCTACACTCAGATCCGAACCTTCAGAGTCTTTCAGAGGAGACTGTCGTACAATTTTTCCTGTAAACAGCGACCAGTCGGCAAATTCTTCTTTTGGAACATTTTTTATATTTATTATTTTCATAGGTCTATCGTATCAAAAAAATGCTCCGAGCAGTAGACGACATCCGTAAATATTATTTGTCTTACAACTAGGATTATTTAATCTGTCCACGCGTCGATTTTATTGATTTGTACGCTCTAAATCAATACAATACGCCTCATGTCAAGAAATATCGACGCATACGAGGCAAATTTGCCTCAAAGACTCGAAGAGCTTCGTCGAGGTGATCCAGCATATGAGCTGCATGGAGACGCTATTTGTGAGGGTTTAGTTTTTGCAGGAGAATTATCAGCACCTTTAGAAAGGCCCGAAAGAATAGTAGATGTAGGGTGTGGGCTTGGATTTCTGACAGCAAAACTTGCTGAAATCCCATGGGTACAAGCAGTTGGTATTGATCCATCTAAAAAAGCTATCTCGCTTGCTGGAAGAGAACATAGTTTACCTCGATTTTATAGATCATCTGCTGAATCTTTTTCTAAAATTATGAAAAAGTTCCGTGAACCCCCCTTTCATCATGCTGTGCTAAATATGGTTCTTCACTCCACCGACGATGATCAGGCAAACACAATTATCCAAGGAACTCGAAAATTATTGCAACCCGAGGGAACGATGCTCTTGGTTGTTCCGACTCAAAAATGGTTAATACGAAAACTTATTGAGGTGGCAAAAGATAAGGGAATGAGTCAAGAGGAGGGGGTTCCGTGGGTGCATGCACGATTGAGTCAAAGGAGTGTCGAATTACCAGTGAAAATTCGTGGTGGGAAATATTGGCCAAAACCAATCACTGTTTTTAACAGAACATTAGACGACTACGCAAGATTATTGCAGAAAAATCGATTTGGAATCGGTGTAAGATCGGGTGTAATTGGTGGTCCACATGTTGATGAGGTCGTACCATATTGGGAACCAAAAGATTATTTGAATAATTATGAGTTGGTTCACAGAGAAAGATCGTTGCTGTTAAGTTTCGCTTTACCAAATTAAGTATTGAGCAGAAATTTTGGTTCGAACTCCATTGAAGGGTATGACAAAATTGAGGCCAATTTCTAATGGCTCCCCCGGCTGGATTGCTCCTTCGCATAAAGCTTCGGATGCACACAGTCGGACCAGGGGTCTTTCATCACGCAAGGAAATACAAAATGGGGTATAAAACCCCTTTTTGTATTTGCTCCCCCGGCTGGATTTGGTTCGGCTTCGCTCACCATAAACTCCTCATCCAGTCGAGGGCCTCGCCACGCTCACTGCTCTGCTTAGTTGTTTTAATTTATCAATGTCACTCTTTATTAAGGCAATCTTCTTTGCTCTTGACCAACCTTTCAATTGCTTTTCTCTTCGTTCAGCAGATTTCAATTCCGGATATTCTTCTATATACACGAGATTTATGTCAGAAAACTTTTTTGTAAAAAAAGATGTTTTCGTTTTATGTTCTGTAAGTCTTTTCTTTAAATCACCAGTTATACCTACGTAAAAAGTTTTCTGATCGCAAAGAAGTATATACACAACGTATTTCATATATGGCAAAGCACTGAGCTTGCCGAAGTGCTCCCCCTACGGGACTTATTCGTCAACGAACAAATAGAGTTTGAACATGGCTTAGAACAGACTAAGGTATTTTTAGAATGCTTAGGCTTTGATAGCTCAATTACTCCACAAACCGCTTATATACCTGCTTAACAAGCATCATGGCATAGTCAATGTCATCCTCAGTTTCAATATCAAACTGTGTGACGTACTGATTAAACCGTTCAAAACTGTGCTCCATATACCGTGTCCGTTTTCCTACATCATTCAGGTCTTGAGGTTGAGTACGGAGTAATTCTAAAAGAATTTTGGATTGTCGGATTTTTACCAACGCAACATTTTTCCCCTCTATATTGAACCCTATATAGTTTTTTACAGGGTGCATTTCTATCCGTGGGTCAAGCTCAAGCACTTGTTGGGATAATCTATCGTAAAGTAGCCTTGCTTTTTCCCATTGAGGCTTGAAATGCTCCTCAATCGTATAGGCTCGTATCTCCCGAGCCACAACATCAGTGTTTGAGCCCTTGGTAACCGTCTTTATGCTTTCGCTTTTCTCAGATGGTCTCAGCTCATTGAATAGAACTGAGTCGTTTTCGTATTGCTTCACTTCCCAAAGTTCTATAGGTAAATCTTGAAAACCTATCGCTTCTTGCTGATATTTTGTAAACGAGGATGCAATAAAGATAACCCTAGACTGTGACCAATCAACATCATCTTTCCTAATGTTTTTCTTACACTTCTCGTTATACTCCAAGACAAAATCAGCTTTATTGTTCAAGAGAAGCGCCAAATACGCATAGCCCTGGTCAATAACGGTAAAATTTTTATCTCGCTTATACTCAATGACCACAAATGCCTTAGCTTCTTCATCAAAGGCTAGTGTGTCAATGCGTAAGTTATTTAAGGAAAATTCTGTAGCGACAAAACTCAACCCAAAAATATCATTCAAATTAGCTTCAACTAAATTTTGCAAGGTTTTTTCCAAATCCACTTTCTTTTCCTTAATCGGAATGAGCTTGTCATCGGTTTGTTTATAAATCGGCATCAAGACTATTCTATCAAAAATTGATAAAATATGATAAGTAAGGTTAAAGATGTAATGAATATTGATATTGAAAGTATAGGTTTACTAAGTTTAATCCTTCAGGATAGTCCAAAAGACCGTCAACTCATCTTGTGCGTTTTGGCTAGGTCAAATTCTGCTCCCGCTCGTATAATATTTAATCCCAATACTGATTACCCAACTTTTTATGGATACTCCAACAGTAGAATACCCCTTTATTTTATGGGTAAAGGAGTGCTTAGTAATGTCCCTCGTGAGGGATACACCAAAAGGCTTATTTCTTCTAGTTACTTGTCGTATGCGGAAACGGTTATAAATAAAGCCAAAAATTGGGACATTCATCAAAAACTGATGAGTGTATCTAAATTTATTACTTTGGAGAACAGAACAACATACAGAGACGCAGAGGTGTTTCTGGTTTTTAGGGATAAGGCAATAAATTACATTCAAGACTATACTACCTCACATCAAGGAGAACTATCCACTTTTTTAGGAACGTTTAACAAAGGAGTTCTGAAAACTGAAGCCCCTGTAAAGCAGGGAATAATATCAGCACTACCTAATTGGAAAAATGATTTTGTGTGGGAAGGCAAAAAGTTTGTTTTTGGGGAATACGGAAGTATCAACTTCACAAGCAAAGATAGAGAGCATATCCTTAGAACCCTTACCGACAAAAAGGGTGGCTGGGCTACTATAAGCGAACTAAGGGGCAATAAGGACGCTGGCTATGTCCGCTCAACCATTAAACAAATTGAGGACAGGTTGCCCAACGAAGCCAGAAAACATATCAAAATTGTCTCAACGCAAGAAGATGATAGCATTGAAAAACCCAACGCAGGGGCATACAGAATTAAGGTTCAACCGTAACCTAAACCCCGTTTAGGTTTATTCCTCTATACAGGTTTTATTTTCAGCCTTCAAACCTAAACCTCCTAAATCTTGACCTCAACGCTTCTTGAGGGAGCAAACTTTACTCATGGAAACGAGCAAGGTTATTCAAGTCGCACAAGACCCACCCCCACAAGTAGGGTTGATTTTTAGTGCCGAAGAGAAAAAACAACTCGCAGACTTTTTTGCCGTTCTTGTTGAAATTGACCGAAGAGTAAACATTACAAAACACTATGACAAGCAGACTGAGTGAAATACAAATTATCCCGATAAAGCCAGTTAACGGCTTAGTAGCCTTTGCCAGCTTTGTATTGGACGGAACGCTCTATCTTGGCTCAATCGGCATCTTAACCAGACCCAATGGCGGTTACAGACTTGTTTACCCTACGAAGAAGGTTGCCGAGAAAAACCTCAACATTTTTTACCCAATAAACAGAGAGTTTGCCCAGTTAGTAGAAGACGAAATTGTAAGGCAGTTTGAAGATGTAATGAAAAAATATGATAGACACAATGGTTTTAACCCTTAACCACGGTATGTTTACGATACTTGATAGAAACAAATTTACACCCTCTGCAAGCGGGCTCTATGACCTAACGGGCGGGTATGGCTTGGGCGGGAGAGCTAACATGAAATGCACACAAAATTCAACCACAAATGAGCTAAAACAAGGCATCTACAAACCACGCCTTACCGTTACCAAACGACAAAATAAGCTTGGGGGTTATGATATTCCCCTGAAAATTGAGTTTTCAGCCCCGAAGATGCTTTTTGGAAACAACTTTGATGAAATGACAGATAGCGATTTTCCGAAGCTACTGAGAAAGCTAAACACCACGCTACGGGAACAAATGGACGTGTATATATCAGAAGATACACTCGCTAATGCTCCCATCTCTTCAATACATTTCTCAAAAAACATTGCTCTAACTGACTACACACTTCCATACACCTATATCAAACAACTCACCAAGGTCAATATAAACAAAAAACTGGACACGAACCAGACGGACTACCGCAATGAGGGACACAGTTTCAAGTATCGTGCGAGCTCCTTTGAGATAGCCTTTTACGATAAACTAAAAGACCTGCAACAAGGCATTATCAGTGAAAAAAGGGCGATTGAAAATGATAACGCTTTACAGCTAGGGTTATTTGACCAATTCTCAAAAAGAAAACCGTTTGAGGTATTACGAATGGAAGTACGGCTTGGAAAACGGCAGAAGCTCAAACAGATACTATCCAATGTGGGATTGACCATAGAGCCTACTTTCAAAAACCTATTCAGCCAAGAAGTCGCTCAAAAGGTATTACTTCATTACCTTACGGAAATTGAGAACAACTACCCGGCGTTACTCAATTATTATTACGATACTCCGAAGCAATTTTTCAGTGATTTTCTGATAAGTAATCCCGACAAAAAGCTTACCTCTGCACTAAAGTATCTGGGTATGAGGGTATTACTTGAGGATATTGGCGTACGAGAATTTAGACAGCTTATAGGTAGATACAGCAGTAATGCTTGGTATACCTTGAATAAGGATATGAAAAGTCTGCATAGGACTACCGAAAAAAGCATCTTTTCGTTATTAAATGACAGCGTTGCGAATTATCAGCCCTTGAAGCTAGTTGATTTTCAGCAATAAATGTTAAATAATGATAAGGTATATAAAGACTATGCAAAATGACACTTACTACTCTATTATGGAAGTAGCTGGACTTCTCAAAGTAGCCTATTTGACAGTCTACAGATGGATACAAGCAGGAAAGCTTCCTGCCTTTCAGATTGAAAAGCAATATCGCATAAACAAAGCCGACTTTGAAAAGTTTGTTCAGAGCTATAAAGTTAAAAAACACATATGAAGAAACAAAACGACATACAACAAATAACGAAAGCCAAAGGCCGGCCAATGCTTACTTGGGTGGGTAAACATCCTCTTGAAAGAGTTGAGTGGTATCCTGCACAGGAAAAAGAAGTTTATGGAGTCAAAAACTCAACCGAATTTAATAAACTTTTTTGGGGCGATAACCTTCAAGTCCTTTCTCATCTTCTAAAAGATTACAGAAGTAAAATTGACCTCATCTATATTGACCCGCCATTTGACAGCAAAGCTGATTATGTAAAGAAAGTAAAAATACGAGGCGAGAAAGTTGAAGGACAACAACAAAATCTTTTAGAAGAAAAACAATATACGGATATTTGGGAAAATGATGAGTATTTGCAATTTATGTATGAAAGGCTTCTTATAATGAAGGAGCTTCTTTCAGATAAAGGAAGCATTTATTTACATTGCGACTGGCATAAAAGCCATCACTTGAGGACTATGTTAGATGAGGTTTTTGGGGAGCAAAACTTTAGAAATGAGATTGTTTGGTATTATCCCGATAAATTCGCTACAGGCGGGAAATCACTAGATAAAAATCACGATTTAATACTGCATTATTCAAAAGGTTCTACATTTCTAGGTAATGAGGTCAGAATTTCAAAACCAGAGGCTACTCGTCGTGCTTTAAGGAAAAAAGAAAACGGAAAAACAATAAATGTTCTAGATGAACAGGGAAATAAGATATACGCAGAATATACGGACAAACGAGTTGATGATGTTTGGGAAATAGGTAGGTCAATTGCTAACTCGGATTACACCGATTACCCAACTCAGAAGAAAGAGGAATTGTTGCAAAGAATAGTTGAATATGGAAGCAATAAAGGTGATTTAGTAGCTGACTTTTTTGTAGGTTCAGGTACAACACTTGCCGCTTCACAAAGGCTTGGTAGAAAGTGGATTGGATGCGACATAAATATAGGAGCTATTCAAACAAGCATAAAAAGGCTTGCACAAATTATTGAAGAACACGAAAAAACTAACCACAAACTCATAAAAGATGACTTCAAGGGCTCAATGGCTTTCAAAATCTACAATGTCAACGACTATGACATCTTCAAAAATGAAATTGAAGCGAAAGAAATCGTAATGGAAATGTATGGGGTTGAGCCAGTAAAGCGAAGCCAATTTGACGGGGTTCTTGATAATAAATTTGTAAAAATAATGCCTCTCAATAAAGTTCTGAATAAGCTAGATATAAAAACAGTCCTTAAGAATATAGAGGATGCAATTGATAGCTTTACCCCTAAGACAACATCAAAGGGAAGCGAGGAAATTTATGAAGAAGGCGTAATTATCATTTGTTCAGGAGCAGAGCTTGACGCTGATGACTTTTTGAAAAAGGAAAACAAAACAGGCGTAAAAGTTGTTATACGGGATATTCTTAACGATAAAAAATCTTTAATCTTCAAGAGAAAACCCGAAGCAAGGATTGAAGTAAAAATAAAAGACAAAAAATTATCTGTAGTTATTAAAGAGTTCTACTCACCTATTTTAATGCGCAAATTAGAGCTTGAAAACGAAAAAGTAGTTGATAAAAAGACACAAGCAAAAGTAGAGGATTTCAAGCAGATAATAGACAGCGTTGCGCTTGATGTTGATTATGACGGAAAGCTCTTTAACGCAGAGATTATTGACCTTCCTGATAAAAAGAGACTTATTAAAGCAGAATACAGCTATACATACGAAAAAAGCGGAAAAAATACAGTTGCGATAAAGATTGTTGATGTATTAGGCGAGGAATACTTTGAAACATTTGAGGTTAAAACCTAATTTCTATTATGACTGACGACATAACTATAGAAGCACCGCATAAGAACTTTGAGGACATCAAAAAGATTGATGAAAACGGGGTTGAGTATTGGGAAGCCAGAGGGCTAATGCCTCTTCTTGAGTATGATAAATGGAGCAATTTTGAAAGTGTTGTTATAGCAAAAGCAAAAGTTGCCTGTATAAATAGTGGTCAAAATGTATCAAACCATTTTGCCGATGTCGGGAAAATGGTCAAAATAGGCTCAAGTAGTGAACGTGAAGTTAAAGACTACAAACTCTCTCGTTATGCTTGTTATCTTATAGCTCAAAATGGCGACTCTTCCAAGCAGGCAATAGCAACAGCACAGACTTATTTTGCAATTCAAACAAGAAGGCAAGAAGTATTTCAACAGCTAGCTGAAAGCGAGAAAAGACTTTTCGTAAGAGGAGAGATAAAAGACCATAACAAAAAGTTATTTGCTACTGCAAAGCAAGCGGGAGTAAGCAATTTCGGTCGTTTCAATAACGCTGGATACGAAGGTTTGTATGGCATGAGAAAAGACCAAATACAACAGAAAAAAAAGATAGGCAAAGATGATGTATTAGATAGGGCTGGAACAACAGAGCTTGCGGCTAACTTATTTCGTATTACTCAAACAGATGAAAAGATTAGTAAGGAAAACATAAAAGGAAATTACAAAGCAAGCAATACTCATTTTGAGGTTGGCAAAGAAGTAAGACAAACAATTCGCAAAATCGGCGGTACAATGCCTGAGGAACTCAAGCCAGAAAAACATATTAAAGAGCTTGAAAAGGAACGGAAAATATTATTAAAGGCAAGTGATGAAACAAAAAAACTTGAGGGTAAATAATGGAAAATCCTTTTATAATTGCTGTACAAAATAAAGTTTCTGATTGGCGTGATAACGGCTATCAGAATATTGAAAAGGAAACGCTGAACATACTTACCCATATTAAGAAAATAGGCTACCTTCACGAACCCCAAGTTAAAGCTCTTGAAACCTATATCTACCTCAAGGAAATTCTTGGCAATAAGTCTTCAGTTGAAATTGTTAAAGCAGTCTTTGACAACGAAAAAGACTTAATAAGCTCCTTAGGCTTAACCAAGGAACAAGCTTATGAGCTTGTATTTGATAAGGATAAAGAAGAAAAAATCAACAAGCGTATTCACGAACAATACAATGGAATAGATTATGCAAACCAAGTTTACGCACTCACAATGGGAGCGGGAAAAACAATACTCATAGGAACAATGATGCTGTATGATTTTGTACTGTCCTTTTACCACCCTGAAGATAAAAGATTTGCGAAAAACGCTCTTGTATTTGCTCCTGATACGACCATTATTGAAAGTCTTAAAGAAATCAAAAGCTTTGACTATACAAAGGTATTGCCCCGTGAATATCAGTCAATAGTATTGAACTTAAAATATCATTATCTTGAAAGCCCTGAGACCCCTCTAGCTCCGATTGGTAATTACAATGTTGTTGTATCAAATTCACAAAAAATAATACTTAAGACACGGCACAAACAGGATAATCAAACTGCATTATTCAGAGATGAAAGCCAGCTTAAAAACAGAGCGGTTGAGAATAGACGATTACAGGCAATCCGAGAGCTTAATGATTTAATGGTCTTTGTAGATGAGGCTCATCACTCTTTCGGAACGACACTTGAAGGAAGTCTTAAAAAAACGAAGGAAACAATCAACTATATCCACAAAGAAGGGAAAACTCCTCTGGTAGCCGTTATAAACCTTACAGGAACGCCATACATCAATAATAAGATGATTGCCGATGTCGTGTATCATTTTGGGCTAAAAGAAGGTATTGAAAAAGGGATACTTAAACAAGTCCGCTTTTTGGGCTATTCAAATGTTAAAACAGAGGGTTTTATTGAAGATGTTATAGCCAAATTTTGGGATGAGTATAAAGAGAACCGTCTTGAAGGAAAACTGCCTAAAATCGCTATTTATGCCCCAAATATAGAAGATTTACAGACTGAATTAAGACCAAAACTTGAGGCTATATTAGGAAAACTAAGGATACCACAGGATAAAATCCTTGAGTACCATACCGAGGCAGAGAAAAGTAAAGATGAGTTCTTGATATTGGACACGGAGGGAAGCAAGAAACAGTTCATATTACTTGTAGGCAAAGGCACAGAGGGCTGGAATTGTCGCTCACTTGTCGCTTGTGCATTGTATAGAAAACCACAGAGTTCAATTTTTGTTTTACAGTCTTCAACCCGTTGTCTTAGAAGTATAGGGGACAATTCAGCTACTGCTACAATTTTCTTATCGGACGAGAATTATAAAATGCTAGACCGAGAGCTTAAGAATAATTTTGCGACAACTATAGAGGAGCTTAAAAACCAAGAGCAGGAAACAATTGAGCATACGCTTGTAGTTGAGAAAAAGAAAAAAGTGAAGGTTAAAAAGAAGCTCAAGGAAATTATTTCAGCAACCAGTAAAGATATAGGTAAATTGAAAGTTGATTGGAAAAACTTTAATTCACAAAACTACCTTCCTTATATTGCGGAAAGCGGAATTTTATTAAACGCAGAACAGAAAGCAGAATACACACAAAAATTATCAAGAGAAGAATTATCAATTAAAGGTAATCTCACTTTTTACGATATTGTTGAAATTATTAACCGCTATACCTTACTTTCCTGCCTTGTTGTTGAAGACATATTGCTTCAAGGACAATCAAAAGATGAAATTACAACCAGAATAAACCACAACCTAAGCAACCTCACTTTTGCTATTGAACAAATACTAAACCATGCCTATAAATACGAAGAACGAGAAACAATCATTGAGGAAGAACTTGAACTGACAAAACAATATCCTTTCAAAATAAATGTCCAACAGAATAAAAATGATTTAGTAGTTT
>CAYIXE010000027.1:0-11975 GCA_964367095.1 uncultured Gammaproteobacteria bacterium
ATGCTCAAACGCATTGCGAAAGAATATGCCTAAACTTTTAAAACAGGCTCTTAGTGAACCCAAGGCTGCACTGGTGGAATGTGCGAGAGTGTTGAAGAAAGGCGGATATGTGGCGATCACCACGGTGCAGTATTGGCACACCCACAATCACCCGAGTGACTATCTTCGGTACACCAAAGCGGGGCTGGAGTACTACTGCAAAGAAGCGGGACTTAAAGTTATAGACATTTGGTCGCAGGGTGGGCCGTTTCTTGTGATCTTTCACGCGATGGAGCTTAATATGACGGGAAACTGGCGCACCATCTTTAGCATTCTTTTCTATCGCCTGTTTGACTGGCTAGACTGGGTGGTCTACAAACACAACGACACACGTGTGCAAAGCGACTCTGTGGGCTGCTCTGTGGGCTGGTCGCTTATAGCAAAAAAGCTCTAGTGCGGTATAATTCCTCTTAGTATATGAAGTCTCCAGACATTATTTTTGTCATCATCGGCTATTACTCGAACAAACGTGTTTTGTCGTCACTTCTTACTTCAATTTCTCCCTATTCAGTTATCGTGGTCAATAATGGCAAGGTGGGGGAGCTTAAAGGGCAAAATATTAAGGTCATCGGAGGCGGGAAAAACTTAGGATATGCAGGAGGAGCTAACCTAGGGATGAAATCGGCATTTGCAAATGGAGCTGAGTGGGTAGTACTTTGCAATCAAGATCTCGTAGCAACAAAAGCAGGAGTGGAAGCGTTCGTTGCTACACTAAAAACGTCACCGGCGGGCATTGCGGGGCCATTTGCAGGTGGTTTAGACCCAAATCGGATGACTACTATAATCCCCTCTGACCGCGCTGACTATATTACAGGCTCATGCATCGCTATTCATAAAGATGTCTATCAAAGCCTAGGAAATTTCTACGAACCGTACTTTCTCTACTATGAGGAAGTGGACTATTGCGTGCGTGCTAAACGTGCGGGCTTTCCGATCACCCATTTGTCAGTTGACGGCATACGGCATGAAGAAAGTGTGACGCTTGGAAATGACTCTTTGGCGCATCAGTACTATCTATCTCGCAATCATTTACTCTTTGTTGAAAGATTAGCACTTCGACAGGCTCAGTGCTACGAATTTATACGGATGCCTTTTACCATTTTTGAGCATATCGGCCGTAAACAATGGGGAGCGCTCCTTGGAATTCGTGACTATTTTCTCCATATATTCGGTCAAAAGGAGCATATATGAGAATCGGCGTCGATGCTGGGATGCTTGGGATTTCTGATGAACGGCTGCAAGTTGGGGTGTGGCGGGTGGCCAAGGAGTTGCTTATCCAGCTTGGTAAAATAGATGAGACAAATTCATATACACTCTATAGCTTTGCCCCGATTCCAAAACAGGTGATGAATGAGTTCGGTCACTCAATGGTCAATCGTGTGTTATCACCATCTTTCGGCTGGATGCAGGTGCTGCTGCCTCTCGAGTTATTTTTGCGGCCCGTCGATGTATTCCTCGGTTTGTCGCAAGCACTTCCCCGTACCACAGCAAAAACTATAGGTTTTGTGTACGATTTAGGATTTTTGAAGCATCCTGATTTGTATCCGGATTCGGCAGAAAAATTGGTACATCAATCCGAGCGTTTAGCAAGTACTGCTGGTACGATTGTGACGATTTCTGAAGCTATAAAACAAGAAATTGTGAAGGTGTACGAATTTCCCGCAAATCGCATTCACGTAGCAAACCCAAGTGTTGCAAAAGAATTTATCTCGACGGGTGTAAAATACATACATCCACGACCGTATTTTCTCTGTGTAGGGTCGTTTAAACGAGGGAAGAATATAGCAACGCTTATTCGTGCATTTTCTCAATTCCTCAAATCTACGCCTACTCCGATTGACCTCATGCTTGTAGGGAGTTCGTATTGGCAAGATCCGCAAATCGTTGAGGCTATACAATCAGAAAAAATTGCCGATCACGTCATCGTCAAAGGGTATGTGAAGGATGCCGATTTAGCACCACTTTACCGAGGTGCTCTCGCGTTTGTGTGTCCATCATTGGTTGAAGGCTTTGGTATTCCGTTTGTAGAAGCTATGGCTTCCGGCACTCCGGTGATTGGATCGTCAATTCCGGTTCTTAAAGAAGTTGTAGGTGAAGCAGGAATCCTTATTGATCCTCACAATATTAATGGATTAGCTCTTGCAATGAAAAGGATAGTTAGTGGAAAAGTGTTGAGAGAGCAGTTGGTGAAAAAGGGAATGGCAAGAGTAAAGCGATATTCATGGCAGAAAATGGCCAAAATCGTTTACGATCTCTTATGAAACCCAAAGTCGCACTGGTTCGTGGTAAATTTCTTAATCAATACGAGATGCAAGTTTACGCGCCGCTTGTAGATCGGTACAATCTGACCGCTTTTGGGTCGACCAAATCTTTCCATGAGAAATTTGCATTTCCC
Source organism: uncultured Gammaproteobacteria bacterium (assembly GCA_964367095.1). GTDB lineage: Bacteria > Patescibacteriota > Microgenomatia > UBA10105 > UBA927 > UBA927. Next base: position 2,435 of record CAYIXE010000027.1, read on the forward strand.
GTGGTAAAGCTTTGGTCGCCGATGGATATGCCAGATTTCTCGTACAAAATGCCAATTCTTAATCGTTTGTTTATGGATGCGCAGTATCTTTTCGGATTAGAACAAAGACTTACTGGGTTTGATATCGCGCATAGTGCTGAAACGTATTATCACTACACAAAACAATGTTTGGATGCCAAACGAGACGGCAAGATAAAGGCAGTCATCGTTACCGTGCTTGAAACTATTTCATTTAATAACGAAGGGATATGGGGACGAAAGCTAATGAAGGCCAGGGCGCGCAAAGAAGTAGATCATTTCATCGCAGTATCCAAACGAGCTAAAGATGCTCTGATAAAAGAAGGAACCAATCCGAATAAAATTACGGTCATTCCCTACGGCATAGATACCAAACGGTTTATTCATCATCATCATGTCAATAACGATAAAACGACGCTACACATTTTATTCGTCGGGCGTTTAGAGGTAGAAAAAGGAGTTTTGGAGGTTTTGGAAGCGTTTATACAAATTTCTTGTCAAGAGAAAGTATTGGGGAAACGATTGCATCTTACTATCGTCGGTTTCGGATCACTTGAAGCCACACTGATTGCACGTATAAAAAGTACTGGAGTGTCTGATAAAGTAACGCTTAAAACATCTTCATATAACGATATGCCTAAAGTATACGAATCGGCAGATATATTCGTCGCGCCAAGCAAAATTATCAGCACGTGGGAAGAACAATACAACATAGCGCTTTTAGAAGCGCAAAGTTCCGGATTGGCAATCATCACTACACATTGCGGTGCGATACCGGAAAACGTTTCTGATGCAGCGATTCTTATAGCCCCCGATGATACTCAGGCGCTTGTCAATGCACTTACTCAATTGATAACCAATCCTAAACTTCGATTATCTCTCGGTATTTCAGCACGGCATCGGGCAGAGACCGTCCATGATATTTCTCTCGTAAGTCAAAAGATAGATAATTTGTACAAAGAAGTACTTTTTAGTGTAAAAGCAAAAACGAAATTATAAGAATGGTGTTTATAGCACCTAGTGAGAGAGCCATGACAAGCATGATCGTAGAAGATGCGATAATTTTAGAAAATCTCTCCACCATCTCTACCAGTCCCAAATAAATGAGCGGCAAGATACTTACAAACATGCGTCCGCTGTAGCTTGCTCCCTGCCCCCACGTGCTCCACGTCGACACAAGAAAAATTTGTAAAAGAACAATACAAAGGGGCAAGAAATATGTTTTTCGTTTCAAAAACAATCCGATGAGTCCTAAAAATACCACAGGCGTCCACAGGAACAATCCATTTTCTTTTCCAAATAACACGCCGAGAATATGGGGAGAGAACACGTTAAATCCTTCACTACCCCGTAAATAGGGATTTATGAGTGATCCGTAGAGCATATACCAGACGATAATTTGCGGAGCAAAAGCGATAGAGAGGCCTGTAAAAAAATAGAGCTTATTCATCGTTTTAAGATACGGCAATACAAGAAGAATATAGAGTATGTCCTGTAATCGCGTAGCAGAAAGTGCGCCAAGGACAATTCCTGCAGCCATCCACGGGATAGGTTTGACTCTCAAGAGTACCACGAAAACACTCGCGTAGAAAAAAGTCACCGCGTGTGAATTGACCGTGTCAACCGATCCGTAAAAAAACAGATTGGTGGCGAAAGATAAAAGTAACAGCGCACTCATGATAGTTGAGGATTTATCGCGTGTTAATCGCGTAAGAATAATGAGTCCGAAAAGTGCGGCACACACGCTTGCGACACTTACTGTGAGTTGGTAGGGAAAGGAATATCCATCCCCTCGAATAAAGCGATGAATGGAAATATAGCCTGGTGTCCAGAGAAGGGCAGGTCCGATGCTATATTTATTGGCAGGCATGCGATCTTGAAGATACGGTTGATTTCCACCGAGGCGATTATATTCGCCTGTAAAGTTTATATTGTGTTCGATGACAAGTGAGCGAAGCCATGAGAAATAATAGATTCCATCACCATAGACTGTTTTTTGCAGAAATACAGCGTGAGAAATGTTCCCGAGAAGATATACACACGCTATACTTACTAAAAGAGTTCGCAGCGTCATAAGGCGGCACGCATTCCGTTCTGCTACAATTACTTCCAGACTATGATATCCACTGTGGTTCTTACCCACAATAGCGAAAAAACACTGGGAAATACCCTCGGGTCGCTTGGCTTTAGTGATGAAATTATTGTGGTGGATGATGAGTCGACAGACAAGACACGTCAAATAGCGCGTATGTACAAGGCGACTGTGTTTGAACGATCACTCAATGATGATTTTTCGGCTCAAAGAAACTATGGGTTAGAAAAAGCGAAGGGGGACTGGGTACTCTTTATAGACGCAGACGAGATAGTACCTTCCAGCCTCGTTCGTGAAATAGAAACAGTGACATCAGCTTCAAATAAGAATATTTCAGGGTATTTTATTTCACGGCAAGATTATTTCGGGGGTAGGGGATTAAAGCACGGAGAGACATCGCATGTATTGTTATTGCGGCTTGCCAAAAAATATGCAGGCGTATGGATAGAGCCAGTGCATGAAACTTGGCGGGTGACAGAAAAAACCGGTATTCTTAAAAACCCCATTCACCACCTCCCCCACAACGACGTCGCACAATTTTTGTCTAAAATAAATAGATATTCTTCCATCCGCGCGAAATTTTTGTATGCGCAGGGAAAACGAAGCTCATTATGGCAGATCATCTTGTATCCTCCAGCTAAGTTTTTCGTCAACTACGTCGTAAAGCTTGGATTCCTCGACGGTATGCAGGGGTTGATTATGGCAATAATGATGAGTTTCCACTCATTTTTAGTTCGGACAAAATTATGGACATTGGAGCGACGGATAAAAGAATAACGCATGAAACTACTTTTTGTACTTACGATTTTCGGATTTGCGTTGGGTCAACTGGGAGCGATATCGCTTGGCAACAACATAACACTTTACGTACACGATGTATTTCTTGCAGCTTTGTTGGTTTTTGCAGTGGTGACCAAACAGATAAAAGTACATGGCGTACTTTTAGCACCCATCCGTATTTTTTTGGGTATTGCGATAGTTTCTTTGGCTGTCAACGCTTCGCAATTTGGCATGATTGAGCTTGGGGTTTCGAGTTTATATCTTTTACGATGGGTGCTCTATAGCACGTTGTATGTACTTTCATTGCAAAAGGTCATCACTCCACGACAGTGGCTCACGTGGCTGTATTGGTCAGGCGTTATCATTTCGTTGTTAGGGCTTGTCCAGTATGTTTACTATCCGTACTTGCGCAATCTTTCTTACCTTGGATGGGATCCGCATTTATTTCGCGTTTTTTCGACTTTTTTTGATCCCAATTATCTCTCGCTTTATCTTGTGCTCACGTTGTTTCTTGGAATGTATCTTGCCGTTTCCAAATTGAAATGGTATTTTATTGCAGGACAACTGGTAACTTTTGCTGCATTTTGTTTGACCTATTCACGTTCAGGATACGTAGCATTCGTAGTCGGGCTTTTTGTATACGCGCTTTTTATGCGTAAATTGAAAATACTCTTTGTCGGAGTGTTACTTTTTGCGGCAATCCTATTTCTGCTTCCTACATCGGATGGCGAGGGAGTCAAGTTGTTTCGTACGGTCTCTACTTTTGCCCGCGTGGGGAATTGGAAGCGTGGATTTGTCCTTATAAAAGAAGCGCCTCTGTTTGGCTTTGGGTTTAATACATTACGATACGTACAAGAACGGAGAGGTTGGGTTGATCGAGAGAATGGTGTAGCATCCAAAGCGGGCGCTGGGCTTGATGATAGTTTTCAATTTCTCTGGGCGACGACGGGGATAGTGGGATTACTTTCGTATTTTTGGATAATTCTTAGTGTGGGCAAAATTTTTGTTCGATTACTCGGCAATGGTAAAACGCGCGTACTGGGGGTGATTGGTATAAGTACTCTTCTTTCAACGATAGTACATAGTCAGTTTATCAATAGTCTTTTTTATCCTCAAATACTTTTGTGGTGGTGGATTTTGGCTGGGGCGTCAGAACAAACGCTTATCACGGTTGGTACGTCACACGTCGCTCAACCTTCGTCTGGTTCCCCGCGGGGTCACTTGAAACGATCATAAGGTTGTTTTCTCCGTCGACTAAGTTCATAGGATAGGTAAATGAGCCATCGTTTCGCAGTACGACTATGCGTCCGTTTATGGTTACCCGCGATGCTTCATCTGTTTTTCCTTCGACAAGCGTTTTGTGTGTCCCATCGTTTATGGTTTGATTATTTGAGGGTTTGGTAACTTCAAGCGTTGGTGGCGTGCGATCGACAAGAGTAGAGATGATGTTTGAGAGAGCGCTGAGTTCTTCTTTGTCGCCTATGAGTTTGGCGCTGATGGTAACCTCTTGTTCATTGACCGATATTTTATCGAGAGTGAAATCACCAGCGTCTGTCGTGGTCACTTGTTTATATTCTCGATCATTTAAAAAGATGATAACTGTCTTTTTGGGATCTGATTTGCCGTGTATGGACAGTGTGGCGCTATTGGTGGATTCCTCAAGAGAGTCAAGTATGGGTGGCAAAAGAATATCTTTTTGGCTCACTTGTAGCGGACTGCTACCGCGGATTTTATCGACCAAGACGCTAAAGCCGATAAGTATTTTTAATCCAAAAAGAAGGAGAAATATGACAAGAGCCACAGATCCCGCAGCGGCCATCATGAGTCGCTTCGAGGCTTTTTTGTCTTCAAATCTTCGTAATCTTGATGACGTCATATATAGGCGTATAAGCGTATTATTTTTTGTTTTCAGCTCGAGCTTCAAATGCTTTTTTGGAAAACTCACAGAGATTGCGAAGTTGATCATTGGCAGCGAGGTCGCATCGGTTAATTTTTCCATAGCAAACAATCGTGTTCGTTTCGAGTGAGAAGAGTTTGCAGTGATTAGGGGTAATATTATCAAGATTTTTTGTCAAGGAGAATGCTACGAGTAAACATGGATCTTTTTCTTTCGAATCGAGTAATAGACAGTACTCATTGCGTTCCCGAAATGATTTGCCGACAAGTGCTGTCGTATATTTGACAGCATCAGTTGCATTTTTCCCTCGCGTAGCTTGGGATTGAACAAGTTGGTAGGATGATATAGCGATGAGTATAATGACGAAAAGGAAAATAAAAAGATTTATTTTTTTATCTGCTTTAATAATCTGTGGTGTAAAAGAAGAGCTTTTTGGATTTTTAAAATAGTGCTTGAGTTGGACAAAGTACCACATGATAAAAATGGTTTGTAGTAATCCAAAAATTGAACTTACTAACGTAATTGGATCCGAACGCATAAGCGAATAGAGCCTGGTCATAATATCTACGAGGAAAAGTACAAAGAGAAGGTAGTAAAAAATAATACTTCGTTTATTGATTGCAGTGATGCCAACGACTGCGGTCGCTACGGAAAGAACCATCGAAAATTTGAATATTGGCAAGGCGAAAGCCGAGAGTGTGGGCATGATGTTAATGACATATTGATAGGCAACTGCAATAGTTAATATGCTCAGTACGTTTACGATTGACAAGAATATGAACCATTTGAGTCCGTACGGCAACTTCATAGATTTATTCTAGCATATTTTTGGAGCTAGTTTAGTTAACAATGAATATTCTCACTACAACAAATTTACGCCATGGCGCGGATTTGTTGTAGTATGGAGGAGAGGAGAATATATATATGAAAAAGATTACTGACGTGCATATATCAAAGAAATTAGTACTGCCGGTTCCGTCTGATGAAAGAATAAAAGAAGTAGCACAGCTTTTGGCTGAAAAGATGCGTAAAGAAGATGTCCATCGGCGGTACGCGCCTGTGGGACATATATTGACGTGGATTGGAGTAGCGGGCTTAGTCGGTTTATCTTTGATTTCTCCATCTGCCATCATGATAGCCAAACCGTTTTTGGATGAAAAACGGCGTAAAGAACGCGATTTATGGAAACAATATAATCCTTCTTTTTTGAAACGTTCAATTCGTCGATTACATCAGCAAAAGTTTGTCGAAACATTGCGACGCGATGGTGAGGATGTAGTGATGTTGACTGAAAATGGAAAACGACGAATTCTAAAATACGCGCAGAACGAACTATCGATTGTCACACCTCACTTATGGGATAGAAGATGGAGAATGGTGATATATGATGTGGACAGCAAGAAGAAGCGCTTACGCGATGTGTTTCGAACGTCTCTTAAATCATTGGGGTTTCTCCAGCTGCAGAAAAGTGTGTGGGTATACCCGTATCCATGTGAACAGCAAATTTCATTTTTGCGTGAATATTATGGCGTTGGCAATGAAGTGTTGTATGTCGTAGCCACGACGCTTGAAGATGACACGCCGTATCGAGAATATTTTGGATTGGTGTAGCTAGACCTTCTCTACAACAAATTTACGCCATGGCGTGGATTTGTTGTAGGGGATGTCTGTAGTTTTTTGTGGTTTTTGAGCCCCTTGTCAGAATCGGACTGACATCGACGGTTTACGATACCGCTGCTCTACCGTTGAGCTAAAGAGGCGACTTTTTCTCCGAATCTATTTTATCAAGAAACTAGAGAATTTGATACGATAGGAGAAGTTATGAAAAGAAAGAAATCATTTGTTAGCCGAAAAGTTGATTGGAAATTGCTTGTAATTGGCACGAGTATAGTGCTTGCAGCTTTTGGATATAAAGATAGTCGGGTAGAAAATATAGTTTCTCAATTGTTGCCAGAAGTTTCACAAACACTCGTTACTTCTGTCTTAATCACTCCGACTGTTATGCCGCAAGAAGAAATTGTGGTGGTGAAACGAGTAGTAGATGGGGATACTATAGAACTTATCGATGGAAGGCGCGTTCGGTACATAGGAATGAATGCACCGGAAACGTTAGGATCGAACGGAAAGACTTGCTTTGGTACGCAAGCACTTGTAAAAAACAAAGCACTTGTGGAAGGAAAATCTATTCGACTTGAGAAAGATATTTCTGAAACCGATAAATACGACAGATTATTGCGGTATGTTTGGGTGGGTGATATTTTTGTTAATGAAATTCTTATTCGTGAGGGTTTTGCCCAAGTAAGCACATTTCCTCCTGACGTGTTGTATAAAGATGTGTTTCTTGCCGCAGAGAAGCAGGCGAGGACGGAAATGATGGGACTTTGGGGATCAACATGTACGAATAAGAAATAACGGTTAAGACCAACGGCTGGTGATGCCGTGCGGCAAGAGTCTTTCAGAAGTAGTGTCTTTAATGGTGAGTTCGAAGGTTTCGACGATGCCTTTTGTGTTTGCCATCATATCGTTTATGACATTGTCTATGACAATGGGAGAGAGATCAGCAGTATATGCATTCAGTAAAACAAAGAGAGGCTCGAGTGATAAGAGTTGTTTGCAAAGAGTAAGAAGGGGTGCCAGGTCATCTTCTATTTTCCATACCTCTCCTTTTGTACCTCTGCCAAATCTTGGAGGATCGAGAATGATTGCATCGTAGGTATTCCCCCGTCTGATTTCGCGATTGACGAATTTGGTTGCATCATCAAGGATCCATCGGATAGGAGATTTATCTAGACCGGAAGCCGAAGCATTTTCTTTGGCCCAATTGATACTACTTTGACTGCTATCGACATGCGTGACTGTCGCTCCGGCTTTTGCAGCTGCTAATGTCGCGCCACCTGTATAAGCAAAAAGGTTTAATACTGATGCTTTTTTTCCGTTTAGTTTTTCTCTAATCCAGTTCCAATTAATTGCCTGTTCTGGAAATATACCGACGTGTTTAAAAGATGTTGGTTTTAAAAGAAATGTAAGTCCTTCATGTGAGATGTGCCAATCTGGCGGAGGATTTTTCTTTACTTTCCAATCTCCTGTCTCTTTGGAAGATCGGATGTATTGAGCATCTGCGGCTTCCCATAATGTTGGCAGCGCGTTTCGTTTCCAAATCGCGCGAGGATCCGGGCGGCTTATGGTGTATGAGCCGAATCGTTCTAGCTTGGTACCTTCTCCACTATCGATGAGTTCATAGTCTGCCCAGTCAGTCGGAAAAATAATGGGAATGGTGTTGTTCACAAAGAGAAGTATATCATGGGTTTGCGTTACAGAGAATATTTTTTGCGTTGATGAATTTCGTTAATAATTTGTTCTATCATAGCTTCGTAAGAATAGATTGGAAGCTTTAGAGCCTTGAGTGACGACAAATCATCTGTAATGGTGCGCATAGGGTCATGGTTATTGATGGGAGAAACAGGAATATGAAATCCACGCAGAATATCAAAAGCAATATCATATCGAGATTTAAGATCCAGATTCACAAGTGGGATAACATTGTTCCATAGATTTCGTTTTATAATTTCATGAATCACTTCCGAAATGTGGCCCACATATGTGGTTTGAAATTTCCATGATATGTCGTAGACAGCCGCAGTTTTTTCATCGAGATTTTTAAGAATTCGATTAAACGTACGATCGTTTTTGGTATTTGGACTAAATCCCAAGATTACTGATGGTCTAAGAATCACCCATCCTGCTGTTGTCGTTTTGACGTATTCCTCGCTTTTGGCTTTTGTATTGCCGTATACATCGTCTGGGTTTATCGCAGCGAAGGATGACATAAAGATTATTTTGGCGCCTATTGCGTTTGCTTGGTTTACCACATAGTGTGTGGCTGTTTGATTTAAGAGAATTGCTGCCTCAGGATTGGTGGCACAGGTTCTCGGATTTGGGTTGGCGGCGACATGAATGATAATATCTGGTTTTTGAATAAAAAACGTTTCTTTGACTTGAGATTCATCGGTGATGTCAAGTGGAATCAATTTGTTTGATAGTTGATTGCCATGAAATGTGCCAATGATATCGAATTGTTTGGAGAGATCAAAAAACAATCTTGCACCAACGTAACTACTAGCTCCTGTAAGAAGGATTTTCATATTGTATTATGATAATAGTTTTATCGTATCTTTAATGTTTTGTTTGTGATCCAGAGCCATTTGGTCGGGTAATTCATCGAAAGAGAACCATTTTATATCCAAGGCGTCGTCTCCTTGTTTTGCTTTATTATCTGAAACAGTGACGAGATAAACAAGATTAATTACTTGTTCTGGATGCCTTGTGGGAGAGCTGTATACACCGACTAATGTAGTTTCAAGTACATCTAGATCGGTTTCTTCTTTTACTTCTCGTTTGACTGTTTCTTCAGTCGATTCATCCCAATCGACATACCCACCAGGTGTTCCCCAATATCCTTTGTTTGGCTCAATTCCTCGTTGGATAAGCAGTATCTGATCATTTTTGATAATGACCGCATCTATCGATACGCCTCTATTTGGGTATGTATGACAGGTGGGACATTGGGTATTCATGTTAATTAAGAAAGACAATAAATGCGTTAAGGACAGTCGCAAAACTCACCCAACAAATGTATGGGATCAAAAGATAGTATGCTTTTTTGGAGAGTGAGTAAAACGCTTTCATCGTAAGATGAATGCTAAGACCCTGTTTTAGAAGTTAGCTTGAATTTTTGATACACTGGTAGGTATATG
>CAYIXE010000028.1:0-11818 GCA_964367095.1 uncultured Gammaproteobacteria bacterium
ATGCTCAAACGCATTGCGAAAGAATATGCCTAAACTTTTAAAACAGGCTCTAAGAGATTAAAGAGTCGCTCAATGTTTATTCTCGTTGCAGAAATAGACAACAATATCATAGGATATGCGGCTGTAAGCATAGAAAAACTTTCGTGGCGTTTATATAACCCCATCGCAGAAATAAAAAATTTATGTGTGAATCCTCTATATCGTGGTAAAGGAGTGGGAACAATGCTTATGCAAGAAATATCAAACATTGTTAAAAAACGCGGCGTCAAACGATTAAATGTTATAGTACTTTCTAATAATAATCCTGCATTGCGATTCTATCGAAACAACGGATATAAGGATGTAGATATAATTTTGGAGAAAGATATCATTTAATTAGAATTTTTAGATGACAACACATCTGTCTACGCGTTTACGTTTGGGTGACACAATTATAATCCTCCGATTAAATCAAAACCCAAAAGCGTTGAATGTGCTTGAAGATCTATAGGTGACGGAATATTGACAGGGTCTAACCCTGTCAATATTCCGTGACTGGATCTAACCCTGTAGCCTCCCTTTATCGTGACAGGGTTGAACCCTGTCAGACCACAGTCAAATAGCTTCTTATTGTCGGAAGCGCTGGGTGTCTTGGTCGATCGGTCGATTATTTTCGTATCAGACCGCTATTTTTAATCCCGGAGGTCTGCTATGCGCCACAACATACGAGCCGCGTACGTGCGATAGGGCATCCACTTTTTTTCTAACTTTTGTATTTGTTTGACAGTCGGATCCTTTTTCACTCCATATACTTTCATGATGCCGCGTCGCAAACCCAAATCCCCATACGAGAATATATCTTCGCGTCCTAATGAAAACATCAGAAACATCTCTGCCGTCCACTTACCGACTCCTTTAATCTTCGTTAATTCTTTAATAATCTCTTCATCTGGTAACCCTTCAAAGGTTTCAAAATTAACAGCCTTTGTCTCTATTGCTGTTGCGATTGCTTTAATATAGGAAACTTTCGACCATGAGACGCCCACGCCTCGCAACGTTTCATCTTTCAAAGAAAGTATTTGATGAGCAGAAATTTTTGGAGTCTTAAACAACGCATGAAACCTGCCACTGATCGTTGATGCTGCCCTCTCTGACAACTGTTGGGAAATGATCGACTCGACAAGATCGATAAATGGGTCGTTTGATTTGACAACCGTTAATCCAGCAGATATTCGATCAAAATAAGAAAACAAAAGTGGATCAGAGGTTTGAAAATGTTTCTGAATCAGCGCATTCATGCAACCAGCAGTATAACAAATTTTAAAGGAATTTAGAGCCTGCCTGCCGGCAGGCAGGGAGTTTAGGGGAATTTACCACCTAAAGTGGGCAAAGGCTTTGTTGGCGTCAGCCATGCGGTGCACGGTGTCTCTTTTTTTGATCGCTTCACCTTGATTAGTGGCCGCTTCCATAAGCTCTACCACAAGCTTTTCTGAAAAAGTATGAAATTCTTTATTTGATCGTTTCTTGGCAAACTCGATGATCCATCGAATTGCTAACGCAATGCGCCTGTCGCCTCTAACCTCCACCGGAACTTGATATGACGCCCCACCGACACGTTTGGTGCGTACTTCCATCTTGGGCCCTACGTTGGCAATTGCAGTTTCCAATACTTTGACAGGATCTTCTCCTTTTGTCTTTATCGTCTCGAGCGCTTTGTATACAAGATTCGAGGCTATCGTTTTCTTCCCGCTTACCATGACACGATTAATAAATCGCGTGACTAATCGATTGGAATACACCGCATCTGCGGGTAATAAATGATGAAATGTTTTGTTGCTTCTCATAGTACTTTCTTATTTACGCGGCTTTCGCAGCGGTTGGGCCACTTGAGCTCTTGGTGCCATAACGACTGCGTCCTTGTTTGCGATTGACTACCCCTGTGGCATCAAATTTACCACGAACGATATGATACTTCACACCCGGTAAATCCGCTACTCGACCGCCGCGAATAAGCACAATTGCGTGTTCTGAAAGTTCATGACCAATTCCTGGAATGTATGCGGTCACTTCTTGCTTATTGGATAATCGTACGCGGGCAACTTTTCTCAGTGCAGAGTTTGGCTTTCTTGGAGTCATGGTTTTTACCAGCGTAACGACTCCGCGTTTAAAGGGTGCGGCAAAACTTTTGGTCACACCAATTTTTGAATTATAAAATTTACGCAAAGCGGTAGATTTTATTTTCTTAGACTTCTTTTTTCGACCGAATCTGATAAGTTGATTTATTGTTGGCATACTACTTTTTACGCGTCAATGCGAGCTCTCTGTGCAGAGACTGGAATAAGACGACCAATTATAACGTTTTCTTTAAGCCCCAACAACTTATCTTCCTTGCATGCAAGTGCTGCATCGGTCAGCACATTCGTCGTTTCTTGAAAAGATGCCGCTGATAACCATGACTCTGTATAAAGCGATGCACGAGTAATACCAAGAACGACTATGTGTGCAGTCGACGGTTCTCCGCCTTCAGCCAACACTCGTGCGTTCTCATCTTGAAACCGTGTCTTATCAACCATTTCTCCTGGAAGAAGGAGTGTGTCGCCTGATGTATCGATTCTGACTTTATCACTCATTTTTCTGGCAATGACTTCAAAATGTTTATCATGAATGGCAATGCCTTGTGACTCGTACACGCGCTGCACCTCTGTAATAAGATAATGCTGTGCGCCGGTCAACCCTCGCACCTGCAGTACTTCTTTAATATCAAGATAGCCGCTTGCTAATTGATCCCCTGCCGCAATAAGATCGCCATCTTTCACTTTAAGTTCACTGGTAAGCGGGATGACATATTCACGCTCTTCTGCAGGCTTCATGGTCGCATCTTTAACAGTCACTTCATAGCCTTGTTCTGTTTCTTTTACTGTTACTTTTCCGGCAATCTCAGATACCGGCGACAAATTTCTCGGCATGCGGCATTCAAACAACTCTTCAACACGCGGTAACCCTTGGGTAACATCAAGCCCGACTATCCCTCCGGCATGACGCACACGCATGGTAAGCTGAGTTCCTGGTTCACCTATAGATTGTGCAGCCATAACACCAACTGGTGTACCAACTTCGACTAATTGTGTCGTTGAATAATCGCGTCCATAACAAACTGCACAAATACCGACTCGTGCCTGACACGCAATGGGCGATCGTAAAAGGACAGACTCGATACCCGCTTCTTCAATAATCTTGGCTTTTTCCTCTGCAATTTCTTCACCTTTGGCTACCAATACCTTCTTGCCATTTGTCGATAAAATATCTGCTGCTGCAAATCGACCGACAATACGAGTTCCCAGTGGAGTTTGACGATCGTCTTTTTTCGATACAATCCAACCTTCACTTGTACCGCAATCGTCGACACGAACAATCATGTCATGCGCGACATCAACCAATCGGCGCGTAAGATACCCAGCATCTGCAGTCTTTAATGCAGAATCAGTCAAGCCTTTTCGTGAACCACGAGTACTGGTGACATATTCAAAAATGTTGAGCCCTTCCCGATAATTACTCTTTGTAGGAAGTTCTACAATTTTTCCAAGCGGATCGACCACTAATCCTTTGATAGCACAGAGCTGCTTTAGCTGATCTTTGCTCGCCCTCGCTCCACCTGATTCGATAATCATTTTTACCGGATTATTTTTTTCAAGTCGATCCCATGTAAGATCAGCGATACGTTCTGTAATCTCTATCCAAACTTCATTGGACAACCGTTTCTTTTCATCTTGTGTGATAAGACCAGTCTGATAATTTTGATCTATTTCTTTGACTTTTTCGTCAGCCTCACCGATCATACTGTCTTTTTCGGCTATCGATTTATTATCAAACACAGAAACTGAAAGTCCTCCGCAGAGTGTGGCTCCATAAAATCCGATATTTTTGATCGCGTCGATCAAGACCGTCACTTCTTCTTTGGAATACATCGAAAGGGCTTTGGTAACAAGCTGTTTTATCGTTGCAGCTTTTACCGGAGTGTTTATATATCGCAATCCCACCGGCAACAGTTCATTAAACAATATACGTCCGACAGACGTCGTTATCACTTCGCCATTGGTAATTTGTACTCGAATGGGATCTCGAAGCGGGAGCATTTCGGTCTGATATGCATACACAGCTTCTTTCTCATCTGCAAATCGTTTGATTTTGTCATCTTTTATGTTTTCTTTAGACGGATCAATCGTTGTCATATAATAACATCCCACAACCATCTCTTTATTAGGAACTGTAATTGGGGATCCGTCTGCCGGCTTTAACAAATTGTGCGTGGGCAACATAAGATCAATCGCTTCTTGTTGAGAAGACGCTGACAAAGGAATGTGGACCGCCATTTGATCTCCATCAAAATCCGCATTGTATCCTGCACAGACACAAGGGTGAATACGAATTGCCGATCCTTCTATAAGCACGGGATAAAATGCTTGAAATCCGAGTTTATGAAGTGTTGGCGCACGATTTAATAAAACAGGATGATTTTTGGTAATTTCTTCTAAAATGTCATACACTTCAGGCGATCGTCTTTCTAACACATTTTTGGCATTTTTCACATTTGGCGCGATACCTCTTGTAATAAGCTCTCGCAATACAAATGGCTTAAACATTTCAAGCGCCATTTCTTTCGGAAGACCGCACTGATTAAGAGATAATTCAGGTCCAACGACGATAACTGAGCGACCAGAATAATCAACGCGCTTCCCCAGTAAATTTTGCCTAAATCTTCCCTGCTTGCCGCGAAGCATGTCTGAAAGTGAACGCAATGGCTGAATAACTGTCCTGCTGCTTGGCCGTTGTGTCGCATCGATCAATGAATCAACTGCCTCTTGAAGCATTCTTTTTTCATTTCGTAAAATAATCTCTGGTGCACCAAGATCCATAAGATGCTTTAAACGATTATTGCGATTTATAACCCGTCGATACAAATCATTAAGGTCACTCGTTGCAAACCTGCCGCCGGTCAACTGCACCATAGGGCGCAAATCCGGAGGAATAACTGGCAAAATACCCATAATCATCCACGCCGGCATTATGCCTGATTTGCGCATACCGTCTACAACGCGCAGTCTCTTGGTCGCTTTGACGTGTCGTTGTCCGCTTGATGTTTGAATTTCTTCTCGAAGATGAGCCGCAAGTTTATCAAGCTCAATCTTTTTGACCACCTCAAGTACTGCTTCGGCACCCATGCCAACTTTCAGAAATGATGATGCGTCATAATCTAAAAGATGAAGATATTCATCCTCAGTAACAGTCGAAAGTAATTTGATACTTTTCACAATACTGGCTACTTGCTCAATGACTTGTATGATTTTTTCTTCTTCTTTTCCTCGTTGATCATCAAATTTAGCGAATTCTTGACGTTCACGAAGAGTAAGTTCAAAGATGGCTAAATCTTGTGCCTCTTTGCCTTTAATAGATTCTTTGACTTCTGCTAATTCTTTTTCGACTTCTTGATGACGCTTTTCTTTCTCGGCATCAACGCGCTTCACCAGCTCGACAATTCGTTTTTCGCCTTGCGCCGTAAGACCTGAAAGTACTTTCTTTTTCTCATCATCATCCATGCTCACGACTAAATATTGTGCAAAATAAATAACACCTTCAAGCGCTCGAGGACTTATATCTAATAATAAAGACAACTTACTCGGGGCACCCTTAAAAAACCACACGTGAGCTATAGGACAAGCTAAACCGATATGACCCATCCGTTCGCGACGGACTTTGCTTTGTGTCACTTCAACGCCACATTTATCGCAGATAATACCGCGATAACGAATTCTTTTATATTTACCACAGTAGCACTCCCAATCCTTCGTCGGACCAAAAATACGCTCGTCAAACAATCCATCTTTTTCGGGCTTTAAGGTTCGATAGTTGATCGTCTCTGGCTTGGTGATTTCGCCATACGACCAATTTTTCACTTCATCAGGTGAAGCAAGTTTAACCAGTAAACCTGAAAAATCAACAATGTTTGCAAAATTGCCCTTTTTATCCATTTTGTTCTCCTTCAGTCTTTAAAACTTCCTCCGCTGGTACTGCTACGACTTCTTCTTCGACGGTCTCTCCGCTCGCTTTCGCCAATTCTTTCGCTTCTTTAACTGCCTTCTCTTCTTTAGGAAGGTCTGAAATAATCGATGGCTTGGTGGTGACAACCCCTGTTGGAATAACGTTTAGACCTAAAGCCTGCAATTCTTTCACCAAAACTTTAAATGACTCTGGAATAGTTGATGCCGGAATATCCAATCCTTTTACTATTGCTTCAAACGCTTTCGCGCGACCAACGACATCATCAGATTTAATCGTCAACATTTCTTGAAGTACATGTGCCGCTCTATGCGCTTCAAGTGCCCAAACTTCCATCTCTCCAAGTCGTTGACCACCCATTTGAGCTTTACCACCAAGCGGCTGTTGCGTCACCAGTGAATATGGGCCTGTTGATCGAGCATGGGTCTTGTCCTCTACCATGTGAATCAATTTCAAAATGTATCCGATGCCGACAACTACTGGTTCTTTGTATGCTTCTCCAGTTTTTCCATCATAAAGAATACTCTTACCATCAAGCGGTACATTAGCTTTTTTCATCGTATCAATCATGCGATCTTCTTTAACATGCTCAAACACAGGAAGTGCGACTTTCAATCCTAGTTTATTCTGAGCAAACCCAAGATGTGCCTCCATCAGCTGTCCTAAATTCATACGAGCTAATACGGAAAGCGGTGAAATAATAATATCGACCACTGTGCCATCCGCCATGTATGGCATATCTGCTGACGGAACTATTTTACTAATAACTCCTTTGTTTCCGTGTCTGCCTGCCAACTTATCTCCAACGACAACTTTTCTCATTTGAGCAATTTTAACAATTATCTTTCGATTCGATCCTGGCTCTAATTCATCGCCCTTTTCTTTGTCCAAAATCATGACGTCTATAACTGTACCCCGCTCACCATGTGGCATACGAAGCGAAGTGTCGCGAACTTCTCGTGCTTTTTCACCAAAAATTGCACGAAGCAGTCGTTCTTCAGCAGTCAACTCTGTCTCACCTTTTGGTGCGATTTTACCGACTAAAATATCATTTGGTTCAACTTCTGCACCAATAACAACAATGCCATTTTCATCCAAATTTCGAAGTGCTTCTTCACCAACGTTTGGAATATCGCGCGTTGTTTCTTCCGGACCTAACTTCGTGTCAACGACGCTACAGTCATGCTCCTCTATATGAACAGAAGTCAAAACATCTTGTCTTACCACACGATCTGAGACAACGATAGCGTCCTCGTATCCCAAGCCTTCATAACTCATGTATGCAATAACTAAGTTCGTTCCGAGCGCTAATTCACCATTTTCAGCAGCAGGTGCTTCTATCAAAACATCACCTTTTTTGACTTTTTGTCCCATTCCAACCAATACTTTTTGGTTATAGCAGGTCGATTGTGAGGTGCGTTTAAATTTCTCTGATTCGTGAGTTACTATATCGTTATTTTTATACTTCACTTTGACAAGAGCTGCGTCTGCATAAATAACTTCTCCATCATCTGTTGCCTTAACGACTCTGCCCATGGCCTCAATAACTGACGCCTCCATACCGGTTCCTACAACAGGAGACTGCGGCAGCAAAAGAGGAACAGCTTGACATTGCATATGTGTTCCCATAAGTGCTCGGTTTGCTTCATCGTGAGCCAAAAATGGAATAAGAGAGGCTGGTGCGCCTACAACTTGTCTTGGGACAATGTCTACATATTGAACCAAGGACGTATCAGCTTCCATAAATTCGCCTTTGTAACGAACTGGGATACGATCTGTCTGAATCACCCCTTTTTCGTCCATAGCTAAGTCTGCATGAGTAATGTACATATTTATTTCATCATTCGCGTCAAGATACTCAATCGTATCTGTAACCCGAACTTTGGCTATATCTCCATGAATCGTTTTTTCCACTTTTCGGTACGGTGTTTCCAAAAACCCGTATTCATTAACCCGTGCATAAAGCGCCATATAGGTCACAAGTCCAATATTTGGACCCTCAGGAGACCTGACTGGATCAATACGTCCATATTGAGATGAATTGATGTCACGAATGGAAAAACTTGCGCGTTCACGCGATATGCCGCCGACACCCATGACAGTCAAACGCCGCAAATTGTCAACTTCAGCCAGCGGATTTGTCTGATCGAGAATTGTCGAGAGTTGACTTGTGCGAAAAAAATCATTGATGGAAGCGATAATTGGACGTGCATTCACTAAATGGGTCGATGTAAGATCCTCAGCATTTGGACCTGCTAAGCTCATTTTTTCTCGAATTGACCGCTCAAGACGCAATAATCCGACTCGAAATGCATTGGTCGCGACTAATTCGCCAACCCGGCGTACACGTCGATTACCAAGATGATCGATATCATCTACATCCCCTTTTCCATTGACAAGATTTATAAGATAACGAACGCCGCCAACGATATCATCTTTCGTAAGCACCCAATTTTCTTTGTTATTTGGAACATCAAGCCCCAGCTTTTTGTTCATTTTATATCGACCCACGCGCTCTAAAGAATAACGACGATAGTCAAAAAACATGGTACGTAAAAGCTCTTGGGCGTTGTCCAAAACAACTGGCTCTCCGGGGCGCAAACGTCGATACAACTCTAACACTGCTTCGTTTTGATTGGTTGTTGGATCTTTCGCAAGCGTCGCTTTTATGAATTGATGATCTGGATTGACATCTACATCAGCAAACAATCGTTCTATCTCTTCATTACTCGTAAATCCTATGGCTCGCAAAAATGTGCTTGCGACAAACTTACGACGTCTGTCGATACGAACCATAAGTACGTCATTTCGCGTGACAAAAAACTCAATCCAGCTTCCGTGCATCGGACGAATTTCTGCGCTATAGAGTGTACGACCGGTCGAAGGATCTACTTCTCCGGTGAAATACATGCCTGGAGATCGAACGAGTTGATTGACGACGCAACGCTCAATGCCATTGATCACAAATGTTCCGCGATCTGTCATCTCAGGGATATCTCCCAAAAATACTTCTTGGGAGAGCTGATGACCTGTCTGTTTATTCGTAAGCGTTGCCTTCACTTTAAGCGGCATGTCATACGTTAAACCTTTTTGCATCGCAACGTGTGGGGTGAGACGCGGTCGACCAAAATAATAATCTCCAAAGGCTAATTCCCAATTTTTTCCAGTAAAATCAGTCATTGGAGTTACTTCTTTAAGAAGCTCTTTGATACCATGCTCCAAAAACCATTGATACGATTCGCGTTGTACCAACGTAAGATCCATGCGAGGCAGATTAGAGTAATCCGTTCCCCAGTATTCGCGCTTTTTAAAGGTAGAGGATGTTTGAGTCATCGTACTATGGGTAAATAAGTTCGCTTGCAGTGAACGACAAAAAGAAGCGAACAATGAACGTTCGCCTCCTTTAGCTTGAAACTTATCCTATTATATCCGCTGTATGCGTATTGTCAATACGACAAATATTTTCCAATATTTGTAAAGTGATCTCTCAATTTACGTCGTTTTTTGATTTCTCAATTTGCACGGTTTAAATTCTTATAGGCAAAAAGCCTACAACCTGCTCATTGAGCTTTGTATTTACGTTACAATCAGTCAAGCATACTAAAGGTCTTGCTGATGTGAAAATTGAGAAATCATCTTTTAGGAAAATTGAGAGATCATCTTACAAATATTTTCCAATATTTTCTTTATGCTCGGCGTACGTTCGAGCACAATGGATTTGTTGATTTTTATCATGAAGATAAAATAGACAATCAGTCTCTTCAGGATAAAGTGCTGCCTCAATTGCATCAAACCCAGGATTACTAATTGGCGTCGGGGGCAATCCTTTGTACTTGTAGGTGTTGTACGGCGAATCACTCTGTTTTTCTTTTAAATCAATATTCCCCCACCATCGATCATTTACTTTCCCTTTCGTATATTGCATCGTCGCATCAATTTCTAATTTCATGCCAATGGTAAGCCGCTTCCAAATAATTCCAGATATAAGCTTCATGTCAGAAGGCCCCGCTGCCTCACGCTCTATAAGCGATGCAATTTTAACTCCAGTAGCCCACTTAATATTTTTTGCAGTAAATTGAGACATGAGAGGACCAATTTTTTCATTAAATTTATCTATAAATCGCTTTGCAATCTGCGTTGGCGTTTCATCAAGAGGCAGCAAATATGTTTCAGGAAAATATACACCCTCTTTGTATTCTAGTGAGTCAGCGTTTACATTATTCCATTCAACAATCTGTTTATCTGTCCACCCCAGTTGCATCGCAAGGGATTCGCCCGTTTGTTCTTTTCTCAATCCCTCTCTTATAGTCACCCACACCAAATCCGGATGGTCAGTAAGCTTTTTAAACACTTGCCACATGGACATACTGGATGAAAGTCGATATCCGCCGGATACAGGAATCTTATTCACGCCTTTTATACGCGAAACTACTCGGTACACCGACTCATTACGAATAAAGCCTTGCTTTTTAAGTAACGCGGCTGTCTCAAATCCTTTTGTGTCCTGTGGCACGACAAACACGCTCAAAGAAGGAGAATCTCCAACTGATCTTGTCATATACCAGCTACTAACCACGAGAAAACTGAATACGAAAACAAACACTGAAATGAAAGAAATAAGAAATTGCCGCATCGGATATCTATTATATAGTAGACACAGTACGTTTATTTGATATGATTAAGCTATGAATATAAATATTCGCCTCATTTATCTTTATTTGTTCGCGTTTGTCGGTCTTTTTACCGTTGTCATAGGATCTGTACGAATGGTCGATTTGGGTCTTAAGGTTTTTGTATTTAAAGACGCTGATAAATATGAGTATTCATCCCCCCAGCCAGTCGACGAAAAAATGAAATTTGATGAGGTAAAAGCAAAGGAGCAAGCAAATCGTGATCAAACACGAAATCGCCAAAGAGAATTCTCAGGTTCGATAGCGATGATTGCCGTCGGCTTACCGCTTTATCTTTATCACTGGCGGACAATTCAGAAGGAAAATAAAAAGAAAAGTTAACTTGGCCTACTTCTTCACAATCTTTATAGAGTTCACTACCACAGGGGTAATGGGTGTAGACCCTTCACCATTAAGACTCATGGGTGCTTCCGCTATTTTATCTACAATCTCCATTCCATTTTTAACTTTGCCAAAAATAACATAAGCATGCGGTAATGCCGTGTCTTTATGCATAATAAAAAATTGAGATCCATTCGTATTTGGCCCAGAATTTGCCATCGCTACTATACTTCGTGTGTATTGACCCTCAAACAACTCGTCATCAAATCTATACCCCGGCCCACCTCTTCCTGTTCCGTCAGGATCTCCGCCCTGAATCATAAATCCTTTAATCACGCGATGAAAAATCGTCTTGTCATAAAAATTTTTCTCTGAAAGGGTTACGAAGTTATTAACAGTTACAGGCGTCGCGCTCGCGGTGAGTGCAATAGTAATATCACCCATAGATGTATTAAGAATTGCTTCATATTGCTTTGACACGTCAATCGTTAACGCAGATTTAGAAGCTATCTTTTCTACCGCTGGCTCTGTCTTTACGGTTTCTTTCGTCTTT
The DNA here is from genome assembly GCA_964367095.1 of uncultured Gammaproteobacteria bacterium. Lineage (GTDB taxonomy): Bacteria > Patescibacteriota > Microgenomatia > UBA10105 > UBA927 > UBA927. The sequence goes on from CAYIXE010000028.1 coordinate 11,599, forward strand.
TGTCTGCTCGCCATACTTAGTCCTCCCGAAATAATAAGTAATACTACTATACCGATCACAACACTTTTTACATTCATGAATATTTACTATACCAAAAATTGTTCTGTAGCAACATAGCCATCTTCTAAATATTTTTTAATGTTTCTATGTCACATCTGAAGCAATATTATAAATAAACCCACGAGCTTACGCTCGGGGTTTTAAGAGAGTTCAAGCAAAG
>CAYIXE010000029.1:0-10660 GCA_964367095.1 uncultured Gammaproteobacteria bacterium
TTTCGGTTAGATGCAAAACCACCGTACGGTATCATCTTCGATTAGACAGCACTTCCTGTTGACAAACCATAATCCATCTACTACGATAAATATGCCTGTGTGGAGTTGGAGCATATTTTCCTCCACAAAAGCTTAACAATGAGGTATCTCGCACAATGCGGGAAACAGGATTTTGTAGCTCGATACCCTTGGGTATCGGCTCAATCCTTCCGTCGTCAAAGATACGGGGAAAATACTTCAACTAAACACATGGCAGAACTTATTTAATCTCTCTTGTCCTCTTTATTCCCTCTTTCTGTTTCCTTTGGTACAATTGATATTGAAGCGCCGTCTTAGCTCAGTGGTAGAGCAACTGTTTTGTAAACAGTAGGTCGTCGGTCCGATCCCGACAGACGGCTCACGAAGAAATTGCGCTGGACTTGCCACTGTATCCTACAGGCGGCGCTATAATCCCCTTGGCCCACGCCCGAGCGATGGTCGACAAAAAATATCCGTCATTATTACTCATCACAATCTTTGGTAAATCTGCCATGGGAAAAATCACCGCACCGCTTTTTAACTCATGCACATCAGGATTTATCGGCGTTGATGATATCTTCCCCAAGTCTTTATCTGAGATAAACGCCGCAAAAAGTGACGGCTCATTATTCGTCATCCCGGCATCAGGCAGGACGTTTCCAAGATTCACGACGCGTGAAACTTCAAGTTTCGGCACACCTAACTCCTGCTGAATTTCAGCAATCGTGCGTTCATGTATTGTGCTCACCCCGTCGGAATTTACATCTATAAAGCCGCCGATTGTGTCAAACGTTTTTTTCGCAGGAGCAAATTTTTCTCCTTTCAAGACGATAAAGTGGGTCGTTTGCCCTTCTTTTTCGACAAAAACGACTCCTTTCGCACCGGACAACGGACCAGTGCGCCAACTGACATATTCGTATGTATATCGCAATGATGGATTGTCGATGCGGGACACTTCAAATTTGGGGACTAATGCAAACGACCCGCGAGGCAAGTCGATCATACGTTCTACTTTTATATTAGAAATCACTTCTTTGCGATTTGCCAGATCCTTAAGAAACCCGTCGTGATTCTCTCGACCCTTATCAGGCAAGGTAAGTAATTGTTTCTGAATGAGAGGATCAGATTTTAGAAACCATTCTTTTTCCTGCAGTTTTTCAAAAATTGCCTTCCGCTCTTTGGTCGCTCGAGCCAAAAGTACTGAAACTTCTTGATTGTTAAATAAATTGGGGCGAAGGTTACTCGTTCCTTGTTCCATATAGTCAAATTATAATCAATTACGGATGAAAATCACACTTTCGTAAGCTCTTGCCAAAAAGGCGTATCAATAAGTAGTCGTCTCATCTCTTTAAACGCTTTCTTATTGAGTTCGTAGAGCATGTGTCTTCCGTCGCGTGTTTTGCGGACCCAGCCTGTTTTCTCCATGATTTTTAAATGATGAGCCATAAGGCTTTGGGGTATCCCCACTTTTTGTACCAAATCTCTCACTCGCAAAGGATTGTGAGCCAAAAGATACACGATAGCTAATCGGTGAGGATGAGAAATACCGCGCAGTCTTGCGGCAAACGGGGCGATCTTTGCTTTGAGGCGAACTCCTGTGGCCATAGTATCATTATATCAAAAGCTGATTGCAGTGCACCACTGATATTTCGTATAATCACTAGTATCGCTGTATAAAATATGCTGAGGTGCCGGAGTGGACAATCGGAGCAGTCTGTAAAACTGCCGCTCGAAAGGGCTACCTAAGTTCGAATCTTAGCCTCAGCACACTGACTTGATACAAATCACTAGCCTCCTTCAACACAAAAAGCAATGATATATGAAAAGCGAAATCGTAAATGATAAAAGAAAAGTTAGAATATTTGGCATGTGTCTTTCTCTTGATGATGCTTCGTTAGAGCGCTTTTTGCATAAGCCATTCAGAAGCCTCGATGAAATTCGTCGGTTACTAGACGGAATGAATGTTACATTAACCGAAGATACTTCAAAACTGATTACAGATGTCAACACTGGTTTAACCGTAGAACGTCGCGTGCTCAAACACGATGGACGTCAAATCGGATATTTTGAAACAGTATTAGCTGGTAGTCGCGAATATCGAAAATTAAGACAATCAGCTGGACATTTTCGAAACAAATCTCACGAAACAGGAGTATTGGATATTTTCGAAGACGTTGCACATTCTCAACAGCATCGACCTAATATACCAAGATTGCCTCGATAGGTATCCATAATTTTCCCCTCTTGATTTGTTATAAAATTTTGTCCATACTATATTTATATGGAAAATGAAGACGTTCAATCTCAACCAATGATGACGTATGTCGTCAGCGCAGTACTGATAGTCCTCGTTCTTGCAGGAGCATGGTATTTCCGCTCTCAATCCGCATTAACCCCTTCCGCAGCGATTCCTACGACACAGCTCCCACCAGTCGTGACGCCAACGCTTGGGCCTATTACAAAACTTGGCTGTGATAAACAATACTACAACCAAAAAATCGCATTCAACGAATACTATCTCTCTCTAGAGGGCAGTGATGTGAGTGAAGCAACCAACGTCACGTGTGAATTTACCGCCAAAGTGAAGGATAAGGTATTGGTCAAAGCAACAGCCGAAGGACCGCTTTCCGCGGATCCCCAGCGCGGGGGCTCTACCTTTCGCTGTATATCAAACGCAGTGGCTATAGAGCCAAACGTCGTGACTACAGTAAACGTGACCTTAACCGACGATTTGAAGGTGAGCTCAACTTGCAGTGCGGACTTTGTGTTCCCATCGCGATAAGTGAAGAATACGCCTATGGTAGCGATACCAAAACAAGTTCGCATCGGAGTGTTTTCTTTCGTTATTTTTGTATTCCTGCTCATTTCCACTCTGATATTGGCCAACACTCTTAACCGTCAGAAGGTCGATTCCCGTTCACAAGCATCGTTTGACAAAAACGAAGTGGATGTCATCATAGCAGGCGCCGGTACCGGCGGCATTGCGGCTGCGATACAGGCTGCACAAGCAGGAGCTTCAGTAATTCTTCTTGAAGAAACCGACTGGATTGGAGGTCAGATGACGGCCGCGGGTGTTACTTCAATGGACGGTGGTGATCCCGCATGGACCGGCGGCATTTATAAAGAATTTATTGATAAGGTAAAAAACCACTATACTTTACTGGGTAAATCAATGAGTACGTGTTACTGGAACCAAACTACAAAATGCTTTGAACCAAGTGTTGGAAAACAAATTCTTGAATCAATGATTAATGCCCAATCAAAGATCTCGCTTCGTTTAAGAACACAAATAATGAGCGTACAAAAATCAGAAAATACTATAACAAGTCTTACCGTCAAAAACGATAATACGACAACACTTTTAAAAGCAAAAGTAATTATTGATGCGACAGAATACGGAGATCTATTATCTATGGCTGGTGCTCCATACCGCTCCGGAAACAGTATAAGTACGTCCCTCAACGAAAACGCATGTATTCAAGATATTACCTACACAGCGGTTATGAAAAAATATCCAGACGGTGTGCCGAACAATCTTAAAATTACTACACCTCCGTCTGGCTATACACAAGAGATAGAAAATGAGTTTGCATCGATAGTTGCCAAAGATGGATACAGTGAAGGATTTAATGGAACGTATCCTGTAAGTTGGGCTATCCACAACGCCTACCGCGGGATGCCCGACTCAGGAAATCCTTTAAGTTATGATGCATGGAATGCTTCTGCAATCACAAAAACCGGTGTCAACTGGGCGAACGATTTTCCGGTAAATGTAAAATATCTAGAAGATAAAACATATCGAAAAGAGCAAAACTGCAAAGCAAAATTGAAAACTATTCAATTCATCTATTATGTCCAAAATATTTTAGGGGAAAGCCTCTGGTCAGTCGCCAACGATGAAGGCTATGATACGGCCTATAACCGTGAAGAAAACAATTGCGCAATCATACCCGATTCACTAAAACCAATTGAACGAAACATGCCGGTCATACCGTATGTCCGCGAAAGTCGACGCGCTATCGGTTTATTCACTCTTACCGCAAAAGATATATATCGCTCTGGGACTCCTCCAAAAGCCACAAAGACATTTTCTCACTCCATCGCAGTCGGAGACTATCCCGTAGATCTTCATAATTGTAACAAAGAAGAAAATCTTGAAAGCGATTTAGAAACCTTATCTGATAAATCTAGAAACGGTCCATTTCAAATACCCATTGAAGCATTATTCTCAAAAGACATAAACAATCTTATTCTGACAGAAAAAAATTTGAGTCAATCACGTCTTGCAAACGGCGCGACCAGACTTCAACCGATTACAATGCTCACAGGTCAGGCGGCTGGTGCCATAGCAGCGCTTGCTGTAAAATGGGATATCGTTGCCAACCAAGTACCAATTCGACAGGTACAGCGATTGCTCACTGAAGCCAAAGCGCACATCGTACCATTCTTAGACGTCTCGGTAGATGACAAAACATTTTCTTCCGTCCAACAAATCGCCGCTCGAGGTATCATGATAGGTATCGGAAACCTACTTTTTGCACCCTCTGATGTTCTCTATAGAAACCAAATGGCAGCGGTACTCAGTAAAGCATTTACCATCCCAAAAGATAATCCAAACACAGCCACCTTTTCAGACGTTTCAACGACCGATTCATTCTTTGCCTCTATTCAAGGAATCTACAAGGCGGGTATGACGGCAGGCTGCAGCACAACCTCAATGATATACTGTCCTACTCAGGCACTAACAAACGCCGAACTCGCAGTTTTTGCACTTCGCGGTTGGCAGAAAACGAATCCTTCTCTTAAACCTTTCCTCACTGGAACTCCCACATATACGGATTTGCCATCAACACATTGGGGATTTAAATGGGTAGAGGGATTATCGATAGCAGGTCTTCAATGGTACTGCGATGAAGCGGCGAAGAAATTCTGCCCAGATGAGCCAGTATCACGAAAACAAGTAAGCTTTGTCCTAGCCACTATATTAAATTATCAAGATATTGCACCTATTCCCACGCTTTTGCCGTCGCCGACAAATACCCCTCTATCCACTCCAACTCTGATCCCAATACCAACATTGATTCCGTCACCCACTCCAACGCAAACACCTACACCAACTCCAGCACAAAATATTGCTGATATAGATAACAATGGCAAAGTAAATATCATCGACTATGTCTTATTTATGCAGTACTGGTGGCTCCATACTATAGAAAAGGGAGATTTAAACGGAGACGGAAAATTATCGGTCAGAGACTACACAATATTCATGAATAGTTGGAATGAATCGCATTAGATAATCTTCAACGCTTTGCCTACCTTGGCAAATGCTTGAATTCCTGTATCAAGATCCTTTTTCGTATGCGTGGCAGACGGCATGACGCGGATGCGGGCTTTGCCGAGTGCTACCATAGGGAATTTTATAGGTGTCGCAAACACGCCTTCGTCCATAAGTAATTTAGAAAATTCTTTCGCAAGATTTTCGTCGCCTATCATGACGGGTGTGATAGGCGTCTGAGTGACGCCAGTGTCAAATCCTAGATGAGTAAACTTCGTGCGCAGATAGTTGGCATTGTTCCACAATTTCTTGACTAATTTGTCGGATTGCGAAAGAATTCTCACGCCTTCGATCACCGCAGCCGCGTCTGCGACCGATAATCCGGTCGAGAAAAGGTATGGCCTTCCCTTTTGTCTATAGTACTCAATAAGTTCTTTTCTTCCCGTAATGACGCCGCCCAACACCCCGAATGCTTTAGAAAGCGTACCGACTTCGATATCCAGTTGTCCTTCTAATCCAAAATGGTGTGCTATCCCCTTGCCGTCTCCCAAAACCCCCTCACCATGAGCGTCATCGACCATTGTAATAGCACCGTATTTTTTGGCAAGCCTTACAATTTCCGGCAAATTAGCAATATCGCCGTCCATACTAAAGACCCCATCGGTTGCAATAAGAATGATTCCTGTATTTAGTTTTTTAGCATCGTTTAAAACCCGTTCTAAATCATCCATATCGCTGTGCTTGTAAATAAATTTATTTTTTACTTGTGACAATTTGATGGCATCAATAATGCTTGCATGATTTAATGCATCAGAAATCACAATGTCTTCTTTGCCAATAATTGTAGAAATCGCTACAATGTTTGCGATAAACCCGCCCGGCAACAGAAATGCCGCTTCTGCTCCTTTAAACTTGGCAAGTGCCGCTTCTGCCTGCATGTGAAGCGTAAGGTTGCCGGAAATAGGTCGCACCGCTCCCGCTCCCACACCATACTTTTTGACTGCTTTAATCACTGCTTTTACAATGCGTTTGTCCTGAGCAAATCCTAAATAATTGTTGGAGCAAAAATTGAGAAGCGACTTGCCATCTATCATAATCCACGGCCCTTGGGGCGATTCGAGCACGCGCACAGGCGTGTACAATCCCTTCGTTTTCATATCCTCTATCGTGTCGTAGTAGGGTGCAAGCGGATTCATAATTTTAGCTTCGAAAGCCTGCCTGCGCAGGCAGGGCCTCCCCTTTTGAGGCTAGTTTTTGTTTTAGACCTTTAATCATTATGTTGGTTAATTTTTGCAATGCAAACTCTGGCTTCCAACCCCAATCCTTAGCCGCTACCGTATCGTCTATCGATTGCGGCCAACTTTCAGCGATCGCTTGCTTGACAGGATCCGGTTTATAGGTACAAACGAAGGCAGGATATAATTTTTTAATTTCTGCAGTTAACTCTTTTGGCGTAAAGTTTATCGCAGCAAAATTATAGCTTGTGCGTATCGAAATATTTTTACTCGGCGCCTGCATTAGTAACATTGTTCCTCGTATGGCATCATCTATATACATCATCGGAAGCCGTGCATCAGCTTTTAGAAAGCAACTGTACGTATTATTTTTCAGTAAGCCGTAAAAAATATGCACCGAATACTCCGTCGTGCCGTCGCCGGGCGGCGCTTGGTAGCCTATAAGACCCGGGTAGCGCAATGATCGCACGTCAACGCCCCAGCGTGTAAAATAATACTGACACAAGAGTTCACCAGTCACTTTCGTCACGCCATACATGGTGGTCGGCTCAAGAATTGTATTTTGCGGGGTCATTTTTTTAGGAGTCGTGGGACCAAAGGCGGCTATGGAACTCGGCCAAAAGACACGCAATTTGTAGTCGCGCGCTAATTCCAAAACGTTTCGAAGTCCTTGTACGTTTACCTCCCATGCCAATGCAGGGTTTTTTTCTCCCCCTACGGATAAAAGCCCTGCTAAATGATAGACCTCATTAATTTTGCGAGATTTGACAATTCTTTCTAAAGACGTTTTGTCGACCACACTCCCTTTCACCAGTTGACCGCTAAAATCTTTGGGAATCGTTTTATTGCCAAGGGCAAAAACATTCGCTTTCCCATACTTTTTTTGCAATGCAGGCACAAGGTCAGAGCCTACGAGTCCAAATGCTCCAGTCACCAAAATCTTTTTTGCCATATATATTAGTCGAGCAAAGAGATAAAACCACGCGCGAAGAAATATTCAGCTATGATACAATATCATCCATCGCCCGGTTAGTTTAGCGGTAAAACGAGGTCTTGGTAAGACCTAGAGGAGAGTTCAATTCTCTCACTGGGCTCATAGTAGACGAACTCTCGACATACACACAAGGATTCCCGCCTCATCGGCGGGTCACCGAGGAGGTGACTCGCTCAGGGCTCTATTTATTGCGAGTTTCTGGCAAAGCCAGATCATGCTCTGCATGACAATTCTCTCACTGGGCTCAATACATTAAGAGCGACGGCTCATGTTTACATCTTGTTGGTGCCCCCCTCAATCATCCGTATAATAGAGCATTTTTTATGAATATTTGATACAATACATCCGATCGGGAACGTATTAATAGTCCAAATATGATAAGGGCATTTTTAAATAGTGAACATTTTCAACCACCCGATGGGGTACTTGTTACACAAATATTGCATGAACGACCTTCAGTCGGTTTACGACGTCGACCAGTTCAAAATGCCCTCGCCGAATGTGGACTAACCACTGCCGATGCCGAACATCTCATTTTCGAATTTTCATCTCTCAATTTCGCATATGAAGAAAATCAGCCTCCGAAAAGGCACAAACAAAGAAGGACCGAACATGTGATCGCCAGAAATGGTGAAGTAGACGGAAAATCCGTCACCATCTTTGATATCAACTACCACCCCGCAGCTGCAAAATTTGACGAAACTGTTCGCCGCGTGTTTACCGACACATGGGAATTAATTTATGGCCTAAAGGATTTCGGTGTCCTTCAAGTTGTGCCTGTCAGAAAATCTGGTGAAAAATTTATCCCAAACCATAATGATACAAGAGATATCCTCGTCAAGAAGGACACATTAATTATGTTGCCCCCAAATATTCAAGCAAATCGATGGACATATCTCGGACCACAGCGCGAGAACAGACGGTCACATTTTAGCGCACGATATCTCACGTTTCCTAAATCATATTCAGATGCCGCAACAAAACCTCTTGATTTAACCCATGCATCCAATCCGTGGGATTATGTATTTTTGAATAAGTAAGTCCACGCGATTTAATATATTCATTCACAATCGAAATGGTAATAGCGCATGTTCAAACTTCTTCTTCCTCTCTTCATTTAAAATCCCAGCTCGGATGGCATACACCATTTTCCAAAGCATCGTACGCAATCTGTAAATGTTCATTTTTTCTTCAAAAAAATTCGGTAGATCTCGGACGGAGCGATATCCTTCTATCATCTTTTTCTCCCTCGGATAATGAGTCTTCCAGGTCGATGCTGACGCCAAATCCAAAACTGGATCCCCTGCCACCGCTGCTTCCCAATCAAAAAATCCCGTTATAGTGCGCTCCCCATCAAACATAATGTTGTGATCGGCAAGATCATGATGAACAAGTGTGGATACACCATCCGCATTTATGGGATCTTTGTACTGATCAAAAAGTTTTAGGATTGCATCCGCTTTCGCAATATCTATCAAATCAGCATCAACGAGGAACCGAATATCTTCATCAAGTCTCACAATAATATATTCATACATTGATTGTTTCGTCCCAACTAACCTGCCTTTCATCGCACTAGCAGTATCAAATCTGCCAAAACCTGAAAGTGAAAGAGCTCCCCACTGTCCAACATATTTTCCAACAGAAAATGATAATGTATCGTACTCATCCCGTGTGCCATGAAAATGATCTTCAATATCCTTGCCTTTCAACTTTTTTTGTATCTGATAATCAAAAGAGAATTGTTTACGCGATATATCAGCGATAAGAACTTCATTCACAGGAATATTCAACTTCATTGCTTCTCTTGAAATAAGCTTTTCAACGACCATCATCCCTTCAGAGGCCCCTCCAATATTTGCGCGAAGAATAAGCGGCTCTTTTTGCTCTTTCACCGTTACAATGTAAATAACGTGTGAGGTGCCCCATGTTGTAGGCTTCGTCCACGATACGCTCGTGAACCCATTTGATTTCATTACTGCAGGAATAATAGTTTCATCAAATGTTTTATACCTATTTTTGAGCGCATCGATTTCATCTTGTGTTCTGTGCGCTACAGGATAATAAATATCGTGCGTAAATTGCATAAAAAGAATATTAGCCTCGCAAGGCCAGGCCTTGCGAGGCTAGATTTATAGTACTAGTACTATAAGACCAATGATCACGCCGATGACGCCGATAAATTTTCTCCTATTTAATTCGTCTCCAAATATCCATGCGGAACAAAGACTTAAAACGGCAATGGAAGAAACATTGATTGCATTAATGTACCCTATGTTTGGTGCAAGCTGATACCCAAGTTGCTGAAAATAATTAAACACTGCTGACATCACCCCACTTAAAACCAAAAACCCTATCTGAAGGCGTGATAAATGCATACGTGGCGCTCGTGAAAACTTCATTTCTGTCAATATAAGCACGGTAACGATTGTCATCACATAAATAAGCCGCGTATAAATCGGTACGCCCATGTCGAGTAAATATTTTGATACAATCGCCAACATTCCCCAACAAAAAAATGAACCAATTGCCAAGGGCACCCAAATAGAGCGCACGTGAGATTGATCTGATTTTGGTTTACCGATCATAACCAAAGCAGATGCTACAATAATCAAGAGTATCGCCCATCCACCACGAACCGTTATTTGACCATGGAAAAATAATACTGCAACAATCGTCGTAAACAACACATAGCTTTTGGACAAAATGAGACTATACCCAGGATTTGGTGCATATTCTATACTTTTCAAAGAAAATATATTTCCCGCATAACTAAATAGCACTGCTGCAATCATAATGATGCTAAATTGATATGCACTTATATGAAGCGATGTTTGATTGATATGCGCAAGTACTATATAAATTGAAAGTGGTATAGCAAAGAGTGCCAAATTTTGATGCACAATAGGCGTCTTGAGAAGAGAACATTTTCGGATAAACAAATATGTTCCGATACTCGAGACAAACATGAAAATACTCGCAATAATCCAATTCATAACGAAATTATATCTTATTTTGAAAGCCCAAGAGCAGCGGCAAACATAACCACAGCAGATATAAACCGCACCGCATATACTTTCAATAGACCTGTTGCTAATTAACCCTCATTAGCCTCATACTGGACACATGACTATT
>CAYIXE010000030.1:0-10334 GCA_964367095.1 uncultured Gammaproteobacteria bacterium
CTACGCGGGAATGACAATTGATGTAGTATAATCTTTTTATATGACTGAAAAACCACCCATGGGGGATATGAGGCCGAAGATGAAAGAGTTGCCGTTTACGCCGCTTCAAATTAAAGAACTCGCGGACCTCATCCCCAAGCCTGAGAATCATTTCCACTACGAAGTAAAAGGTGAGTGGCAGCCAAATCGTGAGGTATATAGAGTGCATGAGGGTGACAAGGTGATAAGCGATTATTCTTTCCCTGAGAAAAGTGATATGACCAAGGTGCAGTTTGCGACGCGAAAAACGTACACCAAAGAGCTTGATATGTGGGGAAAATTGAAAGATAAGGCTGTGAAATATGATCGAAAATCAGGGGAATGGAAGAAATTGAATTTATTTGAAAAAGTGAAAAATGTGTTTCATAAAGAAACCAATATTCCTGCGCAAGTGGTCACGACCACAGACATGAACGGAAAAGAAGTATCCATTTTACATACACTCGAAAATAAGCGTCCAGTGGGTGAGAACGTAAAAGAAGCCAAGATCGACACGGTGAAAGATGCACAAATTGAGTTGGCGCTTAAATATAAACACGTGGATCATACGTTGGTGGTGTTGAAAGCGGAGAAAAGGCAGCTGGAAAAAGAAGTCTCTGTGAGCGTTGCGACAAATGTCGTGCTTGAACGGGAGCTTCTTCGAGCGCGGCAAGAGATACGGAATCTCAACGCACAAGCTATGCAAAAAGAAGCAGCGGCCAATCAAGCCAACAAGGAAGCGCAGCCAGGTTATACAGGACCCATCTACACCAAGCCAAATCCTAACGATGTGGTGGAAGGAAAGATTGTGGGGTAAGCTTGACATTTTCAGAAAATCTGATATTCTGAATATATATGAATTCAACGATAGGTATCATTCGTGGACGAAATCAAATAACTATTCCTGATGCGATACGAAAAGTAGCACCTTGGGTGACGCCTATGGCTGTGATATCGTTTTCTCTCGTGCGGCCTGATGAGATCATTATTAAGCCTCATGAAACGCATGTAGATCGAAAAACACTATGGAAATTGATTGAAACGTCTCGTGCGATAAAAGGACGGGGAACGATGAGCACGTCTGACTTTATAGCGCTTGATCGACAATCACATTAACGTATGAAAATTCGCATCGTTGTAGATACGTCAGTACTTATTAAGTGGATTAATCAAACAAAAGAGGAGAATATAGAGCGATCAAACGCACTGCTTGAATCAGCATTGGATAATAAAATTAAACTTTTAGTACCAGAATTGATCAAATATGAATTGGGAAACGTGCTGGTAAAAGGAAAGAATCTTTTGCCGCGTGAAGCAATCAAATCATTTCGTACAGCGTATGCACTTCCCATCACATTTATTCCTGATTCTGAAGAGTTGGCTACTATAACATTTGGTCTCGCGTACGAGCTTGGTATAACATATTACGATGCATCATTTCTTGCGTTAGCAAAACAGCTTGATGCGATACTTGTGACGGATAATATAAAACATCAGAAAAAGGATCATGGGGTAAATGTGGTAGCGTTGGGGGAGTATCACGCGTGATTATTTTCGAAAAAGATCTATTGATAAAAGTGATTGACGTACGATGCTACGAAGTGTGCCTACTGGAATAGTTTTTGAATTTCTAGAGGCTTTCGTGGCACAAGTTTAGGCATAGCAATTAGATAGCAAAGTGGACTGGATAGGGAAGCGTGATATTCGTTTGACTAAGGTACACATCGCCACCATCGGGTGCTGGCACGTCTGTATTCGTTTTTATAAGTCCTTCAATGTGACAAATGATAGCGTTTTCTGTGTTTTTTTGGGTTTCTTCAATAGTTTTACCAAAGTCAGAAATACCCAAGGTCGGGACGTAGGAAATATAAGTTTTTCCTTCCCGTTTGATGAGCACTTGGTATTGAAGCAGTGTCGTTTGCATACAAAGGTATTATGCCACAGGAAAGAAGAGAAAAATTTCATAAACCTTTACACACCACGGGATTGCCGCGTCGTAAGACTCGCCTCGCTCACGCTCTGGCGAAGCGGGACGGACTCGCAATGACAGTGTTTGCGGTATAATAGGCGTATGGGAGCAGAGGCGATCAAACAGCCAGCAAAAATGCGCGTAAAGGGGCCAGAGCTTTCTGCTGTGGCAGAGGCATTTCGGGTGTCAGAAAAAACCTTGGACGCTGCCAATGATGTGGTCAACGACGTGATTTCGGAGGGAAAAGTAACGGTTCCTCATGAAAAAAAGTTGGCCGAGGCGATAGCGAAAGATTTTGAAAAAGAAGGGTTGAAGTTGTCGCCTGATGGCGAGAAAAAGTGGGAACAAGAAGTACATAATATTATTACTCCAGAAGAACCTTCAAAAATTGATCTTAAAGAAAAAACAGAATTGGAAGTGGATCCGTTTGATTTTAAACGGTTGAGCTCAACACTTAAAGACCTTGATAAAACGTATGGACAAGAAAAAGCAGGGTGGAATACGATAGCCAAAATTTTTGGAATTGATGATGGATTTAGAAATATAACCGATGGTGCGTGGGGAGCGTTTTTGACACTAAACGAAGGAAAGCTCAGTAGATCTGCGTGGGACAAAGTGAAGGCAATTGCAACAGGAGGGTATAACTCAGATCAACTCAAACAGGTTGTTCCAAAATTTGCATTAGAAACGTCTCTAATTTGGGCGCCATTTGTATTGAAATACCCTATGTCCATTCTTCGAAATCGGGCAGCATCCATGTTTGATCGTGCATATGTGGGATTACAAGATAAAGTCAACAAACGCGTCAGCGATTCTGTGATAATGGGCAACTTTACACAGTACCAAGACATCCCAGCCTCTGAAGTCTTATCAACCGTTGAACGAGGGAAAAAGGCGACGCTTGAGTTTTATAAAACGATGCATTTGGAAATGTATCCTTTGCTTGCCGATATGGCAACCTACCCTGTAACACTTGTGGGAAGAGGAGCGTTGGATTTTGCACTCGGAGCGGCAAAGATCAAACCGCTTATAAACATGTCTCGAAGACAAGCAAAAGAACTATTAGCTGATAACCGACGAGAACTGGAGCAGTGGAATAAAGTGAATGCGAAGGTGCTCACCACGCTTTCCAACATTGAAAATATACAAACCTCTCCTGCTATGGACACCGCGAGTCAAAAATTATCCGAGCAAATGGAACTAAAAGATGTCATACGAAGCGGGGGAATGCGTCAGGGGTTGCAAGAAGAAGAACCTGAGCAAAAATTGTTTAAATGGTTAAATATTGGTGTTCCGGCCGCGGAGCAACTATTTAAGTTTTATAAAAATGTAGTGAAAAAAGGTGCGAGTTTTGATAAGGACGTAGAGTTGCAGTTGAAAGTGCAGAATTGGTTTCTGGATCCTCGTCACCCTGCGACAAGCATATTTCGCGATGGAAAGTTGCAAGAGGGAACACTCCATGATTTATTAGGAAGTCAGGAATTTCAAGACTACTCAGTCAACCCTGATCTTTTAAATCAAACGCCAACTGAAGAAAATGAAAAAGCATTAAAATCACTTTTTGGTCGAATGAATCCCATGCAAGGAGTTTTTGGGGAAGTGGCGAGATCCTTTGGTTTATGGCAAGACTCTAAGCGTGTACAGGAGGGGATAGAAAATAAATTTGGACAACTCACTGGGTTGTATGTAAACAAAGTGTTGCCACTTCTGGATGACATCCAAAAAATGGAGGATTTGTTGGGGCCGTATGATGAATTGGATCGTCCCGAAGGGCCAAAGGAAGCCAAGCGGATACCGGTAAGTGAGGTAAAAGACTTTTCGCTTTCCGTATCGAATCTGAATTACAAAAATATTCTTACAGATGTATCGGTCGATATACCACAGGGGACCTTTGTAACGATCAAAGGTACGTCTGGGATTGGAAAAACCACGTTTATGCGTTCACTTCTCAATCTCTACGATTTGCCGGAAGATACAGTGAAAATTGGCGGGATTCCACTTGAGAGTATTAAAAAATATGGGGATGAGTCGCTTTTCACCAAAATTGGGTATGCTAACCAAGACGTGAAGTTTTTTGAGAGTCTCACTCTTCGAGAAAATCTCACACAGTGGGTACGAAGAAGTGTGCCTGATCAAGAAGTACGACAAACACTCTCTGATCTGAATCTTGATCATCTGGCTGAGCGGTTGGATTCGGAAAACAAGCATCTCTCTGGTGGGGAACGAGTGAGAATAGGTATTGCACGAGCGTTACTTCAGAATCCATCGATATTATTCTTGGATGAGCCGACGGCGAGTTTAGATCCGAAATCGTCACAACAGGTGATAGACATAATTAGCTCACTTCGTACGAAACGGCCAGAGATGACGGTAGTAGCAATTACCCATGATCCAAGTTTCGAAAAAATAGCAGAGCAGATGATTGATTTTTCAGAGTTGAATAAGAAAAATGAACGGGTCATGCAATTGGGGCCGCATCAGGTACTGGAGGGGATGGCAAGGCCAAATAGTTGATTTTATTTGTATACCCCTTGGCGATGTTCGATAGCAACAACTTCAACCGTGCTTGTTTTGGTATTGAACGTATATACAATTCGATAGTCTCCAATGCGATATTTGTATAATCCGTACAGATTGCCGTGAAGTCTGATTCCTGCAATTGGATTTTCTTTCAGTTTTTGATATGCACGAATCGTTTTTTCTTGAATAGAGCGGGGAAGCTTGAGAAATTTTTTATCGGCTTTTTCGTTTACGATAAGATGTTTTGCTGACATTGGTATTGAAACGGTCTATGATTTGTTCCAGTGTAACATATTTACCTTCTTTGATTTCTTTTTGCGCTTCACGAATATCGTCCATTGAATGGGTGAGGGTGTAGATAGTTTCTTCGAGTTCATCAAGATAGTCTGGAGAGATAAGCGATGCTTTCACCACGCCTTTTTTGGTGAAATCAATACGTGTATAGTTTGTACTGACGATATCAACAAGGTTGAGAAAGTTTTTTCTTGCGTCGGTTACAGGAATTACTTGTGTCATATGATAGTAGTGTACATAAAAGTGTACACTTGTGTCAATATTGCAAAACGAGATCAATTTCCGCATACTAATGGTATGTCTGAGATGGGAGAACGACCACAACAACCAATGCCGGAGGATATGTCGCGTCAAACGCGATTAGAAGACTTACCGGAGTTTCAGAAGTTGGTCCCAGAAGAACAGCAACGATTGTTAGCCATGGGAGAACGATTGATCGGGGATGTAATAAAACCACAAGTAGATATTCTTGAAAGAACGGCAGGATTAGGGATTGTTGGTGCCATGAAAGAAGCGGTGCTTCCCCACATGAAGAAAATGGGCGAAATACAGTTTAAAAATTTTAAAGCGTCTGCAATGGCAGCTATCTCTGTGATTCCTATGGTCAGTCAGGGTGCATCATTTGCCCGGGCAACAGAAAAAGCCGGAAGATTTGAGAGAGCGTCTGTCAAAGCTGCGGGTAAAGTAGAAAAAATGGGCATGAAGGCGCCGGAAAAGCTTATCAAAAAGATGAATATAAAGTACGCGAAGGCTATGAATGCTCAAAAAAACGTGAATAGTATGATCGGCACAATGGCAAACTATGAAGCGCAATGGTTTAAATCGTTTGTGTCGAAAGGAATACCGCAAGAAATTGCTTATAAAGCAGTAAACTGGCCAATAAAGAATCTTGATATTTTTAGGAAAGAACTAGATAGTGGCGTACATTATGCAAAAGCATTTGCACATGCAAGTAAAGGAATTGATACAACTGCGGGGGCATTGTTTAAAGCGCCACTCATTGGAGAAGTGACGAAGGGCGGACTGAAGTACGGTGCGAGAATAGGAGCAGAGCGTATTGCTGAGACATGGTTTCATAAAACATTACATACTCTAGATCCATATCCAGACGTGCCTGGATTAGTTTCAATGGTGGGGTTTCTCGATCTTATTCCTGGAGTAGTCGGGGCGGAGCTTGTACCAGCGGCGTGGCAATTAGTAGTAAATAAAATTCAAATGGGTAAAGAGCATATTGGTCTTTCAAAAGATGCCTCGAAAGTAATTCTTAGTCGTATGGGGATAAAATTTAATAGGTTGAAAGACAATGATGTGGTAAAGGCCGCTGAAGCATTTTCACCGGCAGTAGCAAGGGGTGTGGTATGAATAATAAAATCGCACTTTTGACACTCATAGATGCAAGCGTGGTGCTTTCAACTGATGAGAAGATCCGATTGATTGATGCTGTGCCTTCGTTTACGCAACAAGACGTCGATACATTAGGGAATTATTTACGGAAAGAGAGAGAGTTTGTATTAAATAACGAAGATTTAATTTTAGAGAATATCGCAAAAAATTTGGAAAAGATTGGTAGCACAAATCAGGATGACAAAGTGTATGTAGGGATAGGCCTGCCTGCGCAGGCAGGGAGGCCATAACTATGGCTGAAGTAGGGATGCAGCAGGTGATAGGGAGAAAGCAAATTCTCTTGGGGGAAGCGAAGTATGTGCCTGTGGTGGTGAAAAAAGAGATAGATCCTGTGGAGAAAAAATATACCCAATTTTTAAAAGAAGTGTTTGATGTGGCAGAACCGGTCCTTTATCAAGAAGTGGGGGAACAGGCGGCGGTGCAGGGGGAGTTGGCACTTTTAACCGGCGCGGAGCTTGCGAAAAAAATGAAGCCGTGGGAGGAGTTTGAGAAGCACAAAGATTGGAAAAGATTGGGAAGTGAATTGGATTTTGTGTGGCGGGGAGGCCGTGATGTGCCACATCGATTAGGGCGCGTATTTATGAATGGGGTGATAGAGGCGGGGTCATTTGGTGTGGATATAGGTTCTGATACAGTAATAAATAATTTATTAAATCATGGTAAAAAAGAGTTAACGATCCCGTTGATAAAAAAAACTATTGAGTTATCGCAAGAAAATAAATATGTCCTGCGTGATGGACTCGAATTTGGTTCTGATAAATTTATCGGATTTGGTGCAAACGAAGCGATAAAGGTAATGACAAAACAAAAAGATGTACGATATCCTTCACAACTTGCCAATGTATTAAGTGAAATGGGAAATATCGCAACGTCGCTTGCGCGGTGGAACAGGCATGACGCAGGGGGGTACAAGAAGGCACTTAATTCCATGATCAATCCGGCTTTTATAGAGGGAACGTTGCGATCTATTGCAGCTATTCCCTTGTTTGGTGCTGGAGTAGAGAGAATATATGCTGCAATGAATGAGAAGTTGAAGAATGAAAATGGGGGATTATATTTGACGTATATGGTGCTTTCCCGCATGTTGTATACAAAATATGGCTATGCAATAGGAGATGAGGAAACAAAGCTACCAGCAAAGAAGAGGATTTCAAGTAAGGGAGTTGGAGGTCGTAGACGTTAATACCGAGTGTATTAGCGTGTTAGCATATTAGCATGTTAGCATAGTGATATATTTAAAAATAATAATAATTTCCTTTCACACAATATGAAAAATACATTTACAAAAATTATTGAAGACAGTCGGGGGCTTAATGCGGAAGAGAAACAGGATTTGGTGGCTGTTTCCGATGCGTTGCCGGAGGAGTACAAGAAGAAAGTTACAGCGTTGCTTGAGACGTTTGATGAGCATTCTCTGGTGCGGCAGAATTTTTTGAAAGAAAAGCTGGAAGAGGCGTATGATAAACTTGAAGATGAACTAATAAAAGACAGAGTAGAGGAAGGGAAGAGAGTGGCGTTATTAGCGAAAGCGAGAGAACAGATAGAGAAGTTTTTTCTTCATACATATTAGAATACATATTCTAATACTTGACACGATATGTATTAAGGCTGTAGGATGGGAGTATGAATACAAAAATATTGCCGATTAGTGATTTTATACGTAAGTTTGGCATGTATGCAGATCTTCTTCCTATTATAGATGAGTTAATTCTTACGAGAGACGGGAGGCCATATGCCAGTGTCCGAGCTATGCCTGAAGTGAAAAATCAGCAACTCATGAAAGCCATTGGTGGTTGGAAAGGGACTGATCTTGATGATGATGCATTTTGGAAGACTGTGTTGAAACGAAAAAACAGGAAAAATTTGGGGATTATTCCATGAACTATTTTTTGGATACCTCAGTACTTATCGATCTATTGCGGACAAAAGACTCGAGTGTTTCGTTTGTCCAGCATCATCAGGCAGAAATATTGATAACGAGTTCGGTGTGCGTATTTGAATTAACAAGTGGTATTGAACGAAGTGATCCAAGCGTTATTGAAAAAAAAAGAAACGCGATGAATGCATTACTAACTTCTTTGTCACGGGTGTTACCGTTTACCTCTGCAGATGCCGCTATTGCTGGAAATATTTGTGCAGAGCTAGCAAAAAGAGGGGAGCAAATTGATGATATGGATATCTTGATTGCCGCTTCGGTCATGAATGCAGGGGCCGTTATAGTAACAGGCAATCCAAAGCATTTTAAACGAGTGAAGGGGTTAGAGGTACTGACGATTTAAGGGAATTTAGAGGAGATTAAGGGGATTTGGAGGAAAGTATTGCTTGGTGTGCGTTGACCCTATCTTCTTTAGCATCTACACTGGTAGATAGTGGATAGCGCGGTTCTGATACATACATAGAAATTCAAATTGCCTTTCACACAGTATGCAGCCCCACTTCGTCCTCCGAATCGGAGGACTTCGCGGGGCGCAAAGAAATATATGATGCACAATGAACGAGGGTCGGCAGGAGGTCAATCTCCAATACTCAATACACAATCACCAAATGGGGAGCGTGTGGCGAGGGCGCCAGAGAAGGGGAAAGAAAAATCTATCGTGGAGAGGATGAGTGCGACTGTTTTGGACATCGGGCTGGATATTTTAACGGCCAATGAAATGGCGAAGGAGAAGTTTGGAAACTCTGCTTTGATGGAGGCGGGAAAGGCTGCGACGACGTTGGCTATAGGTATAGGGTTGGAAGAAATTTTTAACAAATTTATACAAAATGCGATTGCAGAAAAAAAGCCTGTTTGGTTTAATAAAATACCAATCCCATTTACTGAAGCAAGCGAACGTTTACAAGCATTAGAAAAAAGTAATCCACGATGGCATCATTTCATTCTTCAATCGACTAAGGATTTATTTGTAGGAACGACATATAACGGATTAGTTTTCTTTTCTAAATTGCTGGAATTTGCTGGGTCTGAACAATTAGTAGGTTCCCTCGCCGTAAATGCAACAGAGGCGATGTTTACCAAGGGATTGGATTATGAGCTGAAGCTCAAGGGGGTCCAAGATGCGAGAGAATCTGTGCGACATCGGGACGATATTCAAATTCAATCATTGCGAGAAGTGGCAAAAAGCATGAAGGGTCTTAAACCGGAAGATATGCGTACGCATGAATTGAAAGAAAAGCAATCAGTTGCAATAAAAGAACGTCTCAAGCTACATTCGGAAAAGAAAAAACTTATTGATCCTACCAATACGCCTTTGGAGTGGCAGACCTTCCTGAGAAAATTTACCGCTTATTCAAATCCGGCAACCCTTTTAGGCCTGGATATGCTCGGCAGCAGCATGACGACATTTACAAAAAATTTGAAAGAAGTACGAAAAGTGAGAGAAGAAAAGAAGATTGTGGGCAAGAGCGTGGATATGCCTAAAAAATATGAAAAGAAAGAGTGGGGAAATAGGGATTCGGGTGGCAGGTGGCAGGGGAATAAGGATAAAGTGTATTATGGAAAATCCACTTGGAAAAGTGCTGATCAAAAGGCACAGGAGGAATATGAACTTAAAGCAGGTTCGTAAAAAAATTCAACAAACGCGACTTTTTTCTGATGCACAAAAAGTAGAATTATTGGTAAAGCTTGAAGATGCCAGTGAAACTGATCAGAAGAAGCTTGAGGCTGGCATTGACGTGTTTGACCGCGAATACTCTAAACGCATGGTGAAACGAAAGACGGAAATGCAGGCGTTACTCGGTGAAATGGTTGAAAATATGACGGACGAGGAGGCGAAGCTTAATCAAGAGGCAATAGCAGAGATCGTGGTGGGGTTGGGATTGCTAACTACGAATAATACATAAAGCTTCATTATTATATATATCAATTCTTCATTTCTTTACTTGTCTAAAGAAATGAAGCAAAGAAACGACCCCTGCAGAGAAGGATTTATTATTTTTCTATCTTCGGTTAGTACGGTGGAGCCTCCCCATACTAAAGATGGGGAATCCACACGTTTAACCTCAGCAAGAAAAATGTGAATAAATCCTTCAAAGCAGGATAAAATATACTACGTTGACAAGAGTTCTTAATAATATAGTATAGTACAGTCGCTTGCTATAGGATAGTTTGTGTGGTATACTCCTTGATTAC
>CAYIXE010000031.1:0-9241 GCA_964367095.1 uncultured Gammaproteobacteria bacterium
AATTGGGGTGTGTGCAATTTGTGTTCTATAAACGTTGCGGCTCTCGTTGATGAGCATGGCAAGATGAATTATGAAGAATTAGCGCGCATTGCAAAAATTGGTGTCAGGTTTCAAGATAATGTTATAGATGCAGACCTTTATATATTTGAAGAAATACGGCAGGTGCAGCAAAAAGGTGAGCGACGCATCGGACTTGGCACTATGGGGATTGGTGATGCACTTATTAAAATGAAATTACGGTACGGTTCAAAAGAGAGCCTTAATGAAATTGATAAAATTTATCGGATCATACGGGATGCGGCATACGAAGCGTCGATAGATATCGCAAAGGAAAAAGGACCATTTCCAAAAATTAACAAAAAAAAGCACGTTGAAGGATATTTCACCAAACAATTACCTGAAGTACTGCGAAAGAAAATGAAAAAATACGGCGTACGAAATAGCGTCATTTTACAGCAAGCGCCAACAGGAACGACATCACTTTTGGCTGGAGTATCAAGCGGTATTGAGCCAGTGTATGAATTTGAATTTACGAGAACATCAAGGTTAGGAGAACACATACTTTATCATCCCTTGTATGAAGCATGGTTTGAGGAATTTAAATTGGCTAATGGCCGTGAACCGACAAAAGAAGACAGACCAGAATATTTTGTCTCTGCCAATGACTTGTCGCCAGAAGATCATGTGTATGTGCAAGCGGCAATACAAAAATATGTCGATGCTTCAATAAGCAAAACCGTTAATGCACCAAACTCTCATACAGTCGAAGACGTAAAACGCATTTATACTTTGGCCTACGAACAAGGGTGTAAAGGGATTGCATACATGAGAGAAGGAAGCAGACAAGGAGTGCTGACTCGCAATGTCGAGAAGAAGCCGGAAGTCTCCGACGCCAAAGTTTTGGAGCAAGTACCTCAGGTACCAGAGGTTAAGCCAAGACCTATGGTGGTGCATGGTTCTACCTATCAAATCGAGACACCTGTAGGGCAAGCGTATGTAACAATTAATACAAATGGCGGGAATCAGCCGCACGAAGTGTTTATAAATGTGGGAAAAGCTGGAAGTGATGTAACGGCAATGGCAGAAGCAATGGGACGACTTATTTCTTTGGCGTTGCGTATCTCGTCGCCTATCTCCCCAATGGATCGCGTGCATAAGGTTGCTGCTGAACTTATTGGTATTGGGGGAGCACGGAGTTTAGGGTTTGGTGAAAATCGCGTGCGCAGTTTGCCTGATGCAGTTGCCAAAGTTATTGATCGTCATTTTGGATTTTTTACCAAGCACAGGCTTGATGAGGCAGTCGCGGCCGACAAAACAGTTCATGCTGATGAAAAACAAAGCACAAACGGACATCCAGCCTTAGCTGCTAGTATGTCAATTCCAGAGGTAGCCTCAGCATTTGTTCCTAAGAAAGAGCGTATGGTCACTGTGGATCTTTGCCCAAGCTGTGGCGAAGGAAGCCTCGTATTTGAAGAGTCGTGTAAGAAATGTTATAGCTGTGGATATAGTGAGTGTTAGTTTAAATTCTAATATCTAATATCTAATTTCTAAACAACGTTGTATTTTTTTTAGAAATTAGGATTTAGGATTTAGAAATTGCGAAGTTTTTATGCCAATATATACCCGTACCGGAGATAAAGGAACGACCGCACTTTTTGGCGGAAAGAGAGTATTAAAATGCAACGAGCTCGTTGATGTTTACGGATCAATCGATGAACTCAACTCGTGGATAGGATTGGTGGCTTCAAAATTGCCGACGATTGAAGTCCAAGAATTTCTTTCGATTGTGCAGGCAGATCTTTTTAGCATTGGTAGTGCTCTTTCTGGGTTTAAAGCTGATTTATCAAAGCTTGATTCAAGAATTTTAGAAATGGAAGCGCGTATAGACTCGATGGATACTGTGTTGCCAATACTTACTAATTTTATACTTCCGGGAGGAAGCGAGGTGGGGGCCGTGGTGCATTTAGCTCGAGGCGTGTGTCGCAGGGTAGAACGGCAGACTGTCGCCTTAAACCAAACAGTGAAGGTTGAGGAAAAGATTATTACCTATTTAAATAGACTTTCTGACTTTTTATTTATGCTTGCGCGATTTGTAAATAAAGAGAATGGCGTTTCAGAGATAATCTGGCGTGGTATTGACCGAGGAGAGAAAAAGAAGTAAAACAGTACAAGAATAGCAGAAGTTGAGGAATCCCGTGGAATTCGGGAACTGTGCCGCAACCGTGAATCCGCCGATGAGGAGGGAAGTCGGGAACTCACATGTGTATAATCCAGCATCATAAGAATGTGCTGGATAAACCCGAGCAGGAATTTTTATGAGTTATTTTGTTGAAAGCAGTATCAGTACCGTCGATTGGAGAGCGGCTTCGTCACGAGGCGGAGAGAGCGAAACACAAGGATCAGCATCGTGGCGAGGAGATCACACATTTAGTTCAAAAGTGGCAGGATTTTCTTTGCGAAACTTTATAGAACCGGAGATAGAATCTGCCAATCCTCATTTATCAAAACATGAAATACAAAGCTTAGCATTGAAAAAATTTGAGCAACGTTTAAAGCAGGATTTATCGTTTGAACATCAAGAAACGAGCCATCAAGATTCTACCGTCTATTGGACGGTGATTGAAGGAAAGAATGGAAAAAAAGAACTTGCTACCAAGTATGGAGACGAGCTCATCACACTTTCACAACTTTGGGAACACACAAAAGAATACGCGCAGCACATAGGAAATCCACGCGCGTATAACAAAGAAGAAGCACGCTCTCAAATTGCGATGCAGGATGCATTCATAAACGGCCATGCAAGCGGCTTTGTAAGCATACTTTCGCATCCTGATAGCGTTCGTTATGTTCAGTTGTGGGAAAAAATGCCGACAGGTGAGATAGCATCAAAACAAATTGATTTGTATGCTACTACCGGTCGAGATTTTACACACAAGGAAGGTGAAGCATTTATAAATCATCTCATACAGTATCATGAAACTATTGGGACGTCTGTAAAGTACGAGGACATACCATATGCACATATATTATTTACTTCAGGAGCCGTTACCGTTGATGAGATTAAAACGATAGCTGTCGCACACGCGTTTATCAGTGAGCCGCGCGTTCTTCCTATACGTACAGATATGGTGAACGGCATTGCGTTAAAAGTTGCCAAAGATATTCAAGAAACAGCGGCTTTTCTTGGTGAAAATTTTCATACCTATATACAAAAAAAAGCAGAAAGCATAAATACATGGTACGTACAAAAGAAAGAAAATATGGCTGTTGAACACCATAAAGTACAAGCCGTTATTTCGAGTAAAGGTGCAGTGAGAGAAGTATTGAAGCCATTGAAAGCACCGGAGACAGTCAAAAAACTTGCGATACCAGAAAAATTAGTACACGATGTATTTTCTGAGTGGGCATTTGAACAAACAGTAATTTCTTATGCCTCACTCCATGAGGAGTTGGCAATCAGTGCGCTTCAAATAGTACTATTTTCTCCATTTGTCGTTTCAGAGAATGTACGCGCAGAAAACTCTCTGATCCATGTTAAACAAGGTGAGCGATCTGAGCGGATGAGTGTCACAAAAAATGAGACGTATGATGTGCGTGAGACAGTAGAGTCGGTCCTTGTATTTTTGCAAAAAATATTTGGCGACAAAAACATCGCTTCACATTTTAAAGAAGAGAATGTGCAAGCGTTTATCATAGACGGTGACACAACTCAAACGCCGATTCGTTTTTCAGTAGAGGAAAAGACGAAAGATGCTGAAAGCATAGAGTCTGGAATTCTTTTTATTTTACAATCACTTTCGTATCTTGCCATGGGGTCTTTTGATATAGTTCCTCGAATCGGTCTTGAAGAAAATATTGATATATCGCTTTATAGTGATAAGGTAAATCAATTTGCGCCATCAGAAAAACGTATTCGTCAAGAGTATAACAGGGTGATTTTTGGTGTGGTTATTTGGATGATCCTTCAAGGATTTGATCGGAGTACTAAGTCGGGAAAAGTTATTGATGTAGATGTATCAACACAGGATCAAAGGGACACTCGTGAAATAAAACCAAATGAGATTTTTTCGACAACACCATGGGTATTATTGTCTATAATCTGGTATTTATCGCAGTTAAAAGAGGCGGGAATGGCACAAGCGCCTTCTCCTTTACCAGTAAAAAAACAGAAAAAAGTCGCACCATCTCAGTTTCCATTGTCAGGCGTTATATATTCCTTTTTCATGATAGAATACTAAAAGATACAATTCATTTATCATGATATGAATACCCTGCCGCAACAACCACTCACAGACCAGCCGATTGGATCACAACCCGCTTCTTCTATAGGAATGGGAAAAGAGGTCGAGCACGTAGAAAAATCAGCAATAGAAATTCCTACCGATGGAGAACATAATAAGGATACAGAGCTTCCCAAAGAAGTATCAGCTGTAGGGGTTACGATGCAGGGGACGACTGTCGTATTGCCAAAGATTGTCTCTAGTGCTGGAGTGAAAGTAATAAATCCTGTCGTAGTGCCGACAACTATATCGTCAACCGTTACACTCCCTTTGACTGATGATCAGATTGCAAAGGGGCTTCATGAGAGTATCATAAGCTCTGTGCGATGGTTAGCCCAGTGGTGTGAGAGACGCCTAAAACAGTTACAACATATATATGCCAGACCAAGTATTTGACCTTTTATATTCGTTGGAAATATTGGGAGTGACCCTTGGATTTGTCGTGGTGTTTACGGGTATTTTGGCAGTACTAGTCTATATAGCATTTCTTCTTTGGAAGTATCGTGATCGCGAAAAGCGTTCGTTGGAATATGTACTTTTACAAGTTGCTACACCGCGGGACAATGAAACCAAGATTGATGCGGCGGAGCAGATGTTTTCGAGTTTGCATGCACTTTATCATGGCGGATACTGGTCATTTTTAAAGCCGCAAGATCATATTTCATTTGAAATAGTTGCAAGGCGGGAGGATATTCGCTTTTTTATCGCAGTGCCAAAGCATTTTGTTGATCTTGTAGAGAAACAAATTCATGGTTCTTACCCAGGGGCAGATATAAAGCTATCTGATGAATATAATATTTTTAGTGAAAACGGAAAAGTTTCATTCACCGCGTTGACGCCAAAAAATTCTGATTATCTGCCAATTCGTGTATACCGAGATCTTCCCGTTGATCCTTTATCTTCGATAACGTCGGTGTTGGCAAAAATGGATGAAGGAGAAGGCGCGGTTATTCAGATACTCGTTCAGCCTACGAATAGTAAATGGGCATCTTTAGGGCGATCCTTTATAGCAAAAACAAAGAAAAATGAAGCAAACCCTGAGAAAGCGAGTTTTAAGGTAGACGCAAAGATGTTGGAGTCAGTGGAGCAAAAGATTTCAAAACCCGGATTTAATGTCGTTATTCGGCTTGTGGTGTGTGCGGCGACAAAAGAAGCTGCGGATGCGCATTTGGAGAATCTTGAAACGTCGTTTCATCAGTATACAAATGATCACAATCATTTCAGCAAAGTCAAACATCCATTTAAAAAAATGTTTATGCTTGATTTTGTTTATCGATATTTTCCCGTCATCAACCTGCCGTTTTTTAAACAGTTTGGAGTACTTAATAGTGATGAGCTCGCAACGATTTATCATTTACCAAATAAAACAATCGAGACGCCGCATATTTTTTGGATCAACGCCAAACGCGCTCCGGCGCCGATGCAGATACCAAACACGGGAATGTTTATCGGCATTTCAAGATTTCACGGTGTTGATAGGCGGATTTATATCGGTGACGATGATAGACGAAGGCATACCTATATTATAGGAAAGACGGGCACTGGTAAGTCGCAACTGTTAGAGGAGATGGTGATACAAGACATAAAGGAAGGCAAAGGAGTGGCGGTCATAGACCCGCACGGTGATTTAGTTGATGGAATCCTCGAGCGTATTCCCGCAGAGAGAGCAGAAGATGTGATTTATTTTGACCCTTCAGATACCGAGCGCCCGATGGGAATAAATATGCTTACCGCAGATACTGAGCAACAAAAACATTTTGTAGTGACTGCAATAGTCGGGCTCATGTATAAACTTTACGATCCGCAAAAGACCGGCATCATTGGTCCTCGATTTGAACACGCGGTGCGAAACGCGATGCTTACTATTATGGTAGAACCGGGGAGTACGTTTATAGAAGTTGTACGCGTGCTTACGGATGCATCGTTTGTGCAGGAGTTGCTGCCGAAACTTACTGATCCTATCATTCGTCGGTATTGGACAGATCAGATCGCACAAACTGCCGACTTTCATAAATCTGAAGTGCTTGATTATATCGTCTCCAAATTTGGTCGCTTCGTTACCAACAAAATGATCCGAAACATAATCGGTCAGTCAAAATCGAGCTTTGATTTTCGAAAATCCATGGATGAGGGCAAGATACTTCTTATCAATCTCTCAAAAGGAAAAATTGGTGAAGAAAATAGTAATTTTTTGGGCCTTATTCTCGTTCCTAAAATTCTTATGGCTGCCATGAGCAGACAAGATGTTCCGGAAGAAAAGCGCCGTGATTTTTTTGTCTATGTGGACGAATTTCAAAATTTTGCAACACCTGATTTTGCACAAATATTATCAGAGGCGCGTAAGTATCGTTTGAGTTTAACGGTTGCCAATCAATTTATCGGACAGATGGATGAAGAGGTAAAGAATGCGGTGTTTGGCAACGTTGGGACGCTTATCACATTTAGAGTCGGTGTCACGGACGCAAATTATCTTCAACATGAATATCAGCCGGTATTTAACGAAACAGATCTTATCAATATTGATAAGTTTAACGCATATGTAAAAACAATTGTCAAAAATGAACCAGTCAAGCCGTTTAGTTTGGATTTGACGAAAGACATGAGTAAAGTAATAAATGATAAAAATCCAGAAATAGCAAAAGCTATTATCCAATTATCCCGACTAAAGTACGGTCGACAACGTGAATTAGTCGACGCAGAAATCATCCACCGTGCGAAATTGTAATCTTTCTTTACTGCAGCATTTTATATGGAAAAAATCGACGAACTCGTAGACGTTACCAAATTATCTCCAAATACGGTATATATTTTTAATATGTCAGAGGATGTCTGGCCATTTATTCAAGCGATGTCTAGTGAAAAAGCGCGTATACGTGAGATTGATGAAAATGCAGATTTAGGGGATAGAGATTTGTTTGCATTTTGTGCAGAAGATCGTATGATCTTTATTCTTCCCGAGCCGGTTGGTGATGCATTTTTGAAATACTTTGAACGCGTGATAGGGAAACGTGATTTTCGCGTTCTCGTTCCGAAAAAGCAAAGCGGTATTATATGTCAAGACATAGTAGACGACCCGAATATTATCAATGAATTGGAAAGAGCGGCAAATGGGCAAAAGAGGTTAGTGTTGAAAAGCTATACCACCAGCCAGCCGTTTTTGGATTTAGTTCGATTTTTGCGTAACCGTGGACTTACGGTTTCTACTCCCGATTCTCCTGAAGAAGATGATGCGTGGACCGTCAATTTTTACGGGAGTAAATCGGGCATACGACAGCTGGCTCAACAAAGCCGTGCGATAGAACCGGATCTTGTTATGCCAGAAGGAGTGATTGGCAGCGGTATTATAGATGCCTCAAGAATTGCGGCAAATAAATACATAAAGGAGCGGGGAGTAGTACTAAAAACCAATAAAGGACATTCCGGAATCGGCGTGTTGTTGTTTAAAGAGGGAGATTTACCTCTTGAGTTTTACGAGTGTCAACAAAAGATTTTATCGATACTTCAAAAAGACGCGTATTGGAATTTATTTCCGATCGTGATTGAGTCGTATATTACGATTAACCCATCTATCGGCGGGGGATGCCCCAATGTCGAGTTTCGGATTCTTAAAAACGGACATGTTGAGCTTTCGTTTTATGGAGGGATGCGTATGACACCAGACGGATCGTTTCGTGGCATGGAGATCCATAACGATGTCATCTCTGATCAAATAGCGGCAAGACTTGTGGATACGGGATTTTATATTGCAGAACAATATAGGGCTGCCGGGTACAGAGGATACTTTGATGTGGATTTTGTGGCATCGCGAAATGGGCAAGTATACGTGACAGAATCAAACGTCAGGCGGACAGGCGGCACACACGTTCATGATGTCGCAGAGTATTTTTTTGGGAAAGATTATATGTATTTGACCTACATTCTTTCCAATAATTCTTACGATTTGCCAGCAAGAAAGAAATTTACATTTTCAGAAATTCTCAACAGATTAGAGCCAATTTTGTTTACAAAAGAAAAACGGGAAGGGATTATTATAATTTCAGAAAATTTACTTTCATATAATTTATTAGCATTCATCATTTTTGGAGCAAATAAAAAGAGGGCGTATGAGATAGAAACTACAATGCAAACACTTCTTGAGCAGTAAATCCTCATTCTTTGGTATAATAATGATCGCAGACGGGTCTGTAGCTCAGTGGTAGAGCGCTACTCTTATAAAGTAGATGTCCTTGGTTCGATCCCAAGCAGACCCACAATGTAATTGCAGAAAAATGTAATTTAAATTGTATGCTTAAGAAATATTTTTCTAGTTATGGTCAACACAATATATCGCAAGATGGTTTTGGTTTATTTGGTGAATTAATTAATCAGACTGCTTTTTTACATAGGGTGGTTGTTAAAGAAGATGATCGTGGAAAAGGTATTGGATTAAAATTAATTAAAGATTTTATTGCAGAAGCAAGGAGAAAAGGATGTAAAAAAGTTAAGTTTGCACTCGATCCAACCCTTACTAATAGAGATAAGAAAATTTTTTCAAAACTCGGTTTTGAATTAGTAGATGAAAAAAATCAATTTATGAAAAAGCGATTTAATTAATTTTTCGGAAAGACAAAAAAAGAATACGACAATGTAATGCATGGTAGATAAATTTGGTATGTATACAGAAGAAATATATGAAAGAAGAATTGGTTGTGTTAATTGATGAGCAAAATAATGAAATAGGAGTGGCACAGAAAGATACGGTGCATACAAAAGATACACCACTTCATCGTGCATTTTCGCTTTTTATTTTTAATTCCAAAAACGAATTATTGATTACCAAACGCGCCGAAATCAAAAAAACATTTGCTGGTGTGTGGACGAATACACTTTGTGGACACCCTGCGCCAAATGAAACAGTTGTCGATGCGGCAAAAAGGAGATTAATTGAGGAGCTTGGCATCAGTGATGTAAATGTAAAAGAA
>CAYIXE010000032.1:0-6731 GCA_964367095.1 uncultured Gammaproteobacteria bacterium
TAGCAGAAGCTATGGCTTAGATACCCCGATGGCTCTGCCTCGGGGTGTGTCATTATCTAGCTATGAAACAAACATTCTTCAAAGTCGTCGTTGTCGACCTCGCTCAAGCGGGAATGGTTTGTCGTGGTAGTTAACTTTTAGACCACAAGATTAGAAAAAACCAATCCCGCGAAAGCGGGATTTTTTGTGGTGAAAGGAGGTGATAAATATGATAGAAAAATATAGGAAAGCAAGTGATGTTCCGTGGGATGATCAGTATAATCCTAACGAGCTCGTGATTCCCCCTTGGGGAGGTAAGCCTATCTCTATTAGTCACTTACGTGGGACGATGACGATATCAATGTCGGGGAGAAGAATTTCGTCTGCGTTAGCACCTATGGATAGATCAGGCCCGCGTGAATCTGATGGGACGATTCGAAGAGCTATTGAATGGGCAGAAAGCATACGAAGATTAGACAGTAATTACACGCCAATAAAGTTGCCTTGGAAGTAATGAAGCTAATGTAAAGAGAAGAGAGGTAGGCAGAGCTACATCTACAAAAGAGTTTCTTGCCTACCTCTCTTCTTGCCGAAATATAACAGAATGGGATAATTTATGCACATTCTTATTGAGTTAAGCTCACACTTATAGCATAATACAGGTATGGCAACGATAGATGATCTTATCAAAGTTAGGTTAGCAAAGATTGAGGGGCTTAAAAAAATTGGGGTCAACCCATATCCTTCTATTGCGAAACGTGAGCATACGATACAGAAAGCGCTTACCATGGATGGGAAAAAAGCTGCGATTGCAGGGCGGGTTATGAGCATGCGGGGACATGGGAAAATTCTATTTTGGGATATAACTGATGAAAGTGGAAAAGTGCAGATTGTGATCAAAGCTGATTCGTGTTCCGAAGAGTCATTTAAGCTCGTGGAATTTATAGACATTGGCGATATCATTTCAGTCCAAGGTTTAATAGGAAAGACGCAAGCTGGAGAGATATCTATTTTTGTCGAAACACTCAAAATACTTACCAAAACTATTCGACCGCTTCCGGATAAGTGGCACGGACTTAAAGACGTCGAAGAGCGCTATCGTAAGAGATATCTGGATATGCTATTAAATCCGCAAGTGAAGACTCGTTTGAAGGCGAGAAGCAAAATTATTGACGCAGTTCGGGATTTCCTTACAGATCGAGGGTTTATCGAAGTAGAAACACCGACATTGCAGTCAGTCTATGGCGGTGGTTTCGCACGGCCATTTTCTACCCATCACAATGAATTGGATGCTCAGTTTTATCTACGAATTTCAGATGAAATGTATTTGAAGCGCTTGATTGTCGGGGGATTTGAAAAAGTATTTGAAATTACGAAAGTATTTCGAAACGAAGGAATTGATCACGATCACAATCCTGAATTTACCATGTTTGAAGCGCAAATTGCGTTCGAAAATTATTCGTATGGCATGAATATTATAGAAGAAATTATTGAGTACACTGCGCTTCAATCGTTGGGGACAACTACATTTACGTATCAAGGTGTAAAGATGGATGTAAAACGTCCGTGGCAACGGTTTCGGCTCGTTGAAGCAGTGCAAAAGTTTACTGGAGTTGATCCCATGTTATGGAAAACCGTCAAAGAAGCCAAAGCATCAATACAAAACATGGAAATACCGTCAGAAAAATTTAAGGAGCTCAATAAAATGCAAACGATTGGTGAGTGCATTGCTTTTGCTTTTGAAGAAACGGTTGAGGAGAAACTTATCCAGCCTACTATTATTTATGATTATCCGATAGAAATTTCTCCGTTAGCGAAAAAATGTGATAATCCGCGATTTACTGAGCGGTTTGAAATGTTTGCATTTGGTTCAGAATTAGGAAATAACTACACAGAATTAAATGATCCTGTCGATTTGAAGAAACGATTTATTGAGGAAAAAAAGAGAGAAGCAGCGGGGTTTGATGAAGCACATCAGACAGATGATGATTATCTTGAGGCCATAGAGCATGGGTTTCCCCCAACATGCGGTATTGCGATTGGGATGGATCGTTTGATTATGCTTCTCACTGACGCTAAAAGTATAAAAGAAGTCATACCTTTCCCCACACTTCGTCCAGAAAATAAGGTATGACAAAAGATCAGGCGATAAGTCTTCTTCATGAACATACGAAAAACGAAAATCTTTGTCGACATATGTATGCGGTGGGATTTGCCATGCGTGCTCTTGCAGAAAAATTAGGTGGCGATGAAAATGAGTGGGAAATTTTAGGTCTTCTTCATGACGCTGATTGGGAAGAAACAAAGGATAAACCGGATGAGCACACTATTCATACATTGGCATGGCTGAAGGAGATTGGGTTGACTGACGGACCTATCGTGCATGCGCTTATGTCACATAATAATAGACATACGCATTTATCAGAGCTCGATGGAATTATGGAATGGGCTTTAGAGACTGTTGATGAACTGACGGGATTTATTGTAGCAGTTACACTCGTCAGGCCAGAAAAACAACTCGCCACAGTCACAGTTGAGTCTGTCATGAAAAAGTGGGGGAAGAAAGAGTTTGCTGCGGCAGTTGAACGATCACAAATAGCTCAGTGCGAAGAAAAATTAGGAATTCCTCTTTCTGAATTTATCGCAATTACTCTCAAAGCGATGCAGAAATATCATACAGAATTGGGTTTATAAAAACTAGCCTCGAAAGGCCAGGCCTTTCGAGGCTAAATATATGAAACTTCTTATTGCAACCACAAACCAAGGGAAATTGAAGGAAATTCAGCGATTTCTTTCTGATGTGAATGTTGAACTTGTGAGTTTAAAAGATTTAGGAATTTTAGATGTTGTGGAGGAGACAGGAAAGACGTTTGAAGAGAACGCGATATTGAAAGCGAAGTTTTATGCAGAAAAATCAGAACTTCCCACCCTTGCTGATGATGGAGGATTTGAGATTGATGCACTAAACGGAGAGCCCGGAGTCAAATCGCATCGTTGGATTGATTCGACTCGAGAAAGTTCTGATGAGGAACTTATTGGCTATACGGTTTTAAGAATGAAGGATATTCCTGAAGGCAAGCGAGGCGCTCAACTTCGATTAGTTATGGCGTTTGTTTCATCAGCTAAAGAAGTTCATATAGCAGAGGCATCAATTCGTGGCGTCGTGCCAGTTCATCCAGACGGAAAACATTATGAAGGGTTTCCATTTCGTTCGTTATTATATTTACCAGAAATCGAAAAATATTATAGCCATGAAGAACTGACTGAAATAGAAAATGAGAAGTATAATCATCGAAAAAATGCATTAGAACAATTAAAGCCATCTATTTTAGCTTGTTTGAATTAGAATTTTAGTATTTTATTGCTACAACTTTTTTGCGCTATAGCGTAAAAAAGTTGTAGTGAGGGGTTTGGAAAGTTCGTTTAAATCAAGTTAGGTCAATTAAGTTAAGTTAATTATTGACTGGTAACGGTTGGGTGAGGTAATATGTAGTTATTAACAAGTAAATAAAGGCGCTATATGTCGAACTTTCCCTCGACAAAGCCGCTTCTCGAAAGTACTACACAAGGAGTATTGAAGGGTTGCCGGGAATTCCCGTTATAGAATTAAACTGTGTTGCTTAAGCAAAGCAGTTTATAAGATGAGAATGGCAATGTTCTCATGAAACCAGGTGGTACCACGGCTAAACACCGTCCTGATTCGCAATACGCGAGAAGGAGGTGTTTTTTTGTGGCGAAAAATGAAATTGAAAGAAATACAGAGTATAAAGAATATGAACGATGCAGGTTTGATCATGTATTTATAGACGTGGATAGTTGTTTGGTTGGCATAGAGGGGATAGATGAACTTGCGCGGATGAATAATTGTATAGACGAGGTAGAAAAGCTTACCAAGCTCGCGATGAATGGAGATGTACCGTTTGATGCTGTGTTTGAGAATAGATTAACGATCATTAAACCACATACTGATGATCTTATACGTGTGGGAGAGATGTATTTGGAAAATATTACACCAAATGCAAGTGATATTATTCGACGTTTGAAATTGGGGGGTGTTACAGTCTGGCTTATCTCGGGAGGATATGATGAGGCTATTTATCCACTTGCTGATTTTGTCGGGGTAAACAGAACGCATGTTTTAGCAAACCATTTGTTATTTAATACAAATGGTGAGTATCAAGGGTTTGATTGTATAAATCCCTTATGTCGCAAGATGGGGAAGCGTGAATGTATAACGAAACTTAAAGAAGAAGGGTTGGTGATTGGAAAGGTAGCAATTATTGGAGATGGAATGTCGGAAATGGAAACTAAGGGTGTTGTGGATATATGTATAGGATTTGGAGGGCATGTCATTCGCGAGAAAGTGAAAAATATGGCGGATGTATTTGTGACGGCAAAAACGTTTAGAGCATTAGTCCCAATATTGTTTGAATAGGTATCAAAAAAGAAAGGAGCGTACTCTTTTTATCTTGCAGACAGTAAGGATTTAGAGTATTGTACAGATATGTTAGATATAAAATATATTCGAGAAAATTTGGAGGTGTGTAAGGCTGCTGCGGTGCATAAAAACCGTGTGGTGGAGTGGGATAAACTTCTTGAGGCTGACGAACAACGCAAGGAACTCATAGGAAAGATAGATGCACTTCGTACAGAAAGAAACGTGGTGAGCAGATCTGGTTCTCCATCAGCTTCACCTTCACCAAGTCCATCTCCTGAGGATAAGGGTTTAGATTATCAAACAAGAGGAAAAGAAATAAAAGTTGAGTTAAAAGAGTTGGAAGAAGCACTTCGAACTGTTGAAAGCGAATT
Source organism: uncultured Gammaproteobacteria bacterium (assembly GCA_964367095.1). Lineage (GTDB taxonomy): Bacteria > Patescibacteriota > Microgenomatia > UBA10105 > UBA927 > UBA927. The sequence continues at coordinate 4,789 of CAYIXE010000032.1, forward strand.
TGAATCACTCATGCTTACTGTTCCAAATGTCCCAGATAAAAGCGTGCCAGTTGGGAAAGATGAAAAAGATAATGTGGAAGTAAAAAAGTGGCCTGCCCGCAATGCTTCGCAAAGCGATGCAGGCGGGGGTGAGCCAACCAAATTCAATTTTGAACCAAAAGATCATATAGAACTTGCTACATCGCTTGACCTTATAGATTTTGAACGCGGCGCAAAGGTTGGTGGGTCGAGAGCGTATTTTCTTAAAAATGAAGGAGCACAGTTGGAGCTAGCAGTCCTCATGTACACATTCAATAAATTGATAGCCAAAGGATACACACCGCTGATCGCTCCAAGTCTTACGAAAGAGTTTACCTTTTTTGGCGTCGGTCAATTTCCTTGGAGCAAGGATGAAGTATATCATTTAGAAAAAGATGACATATATGTGTCGGGTACTGCAGAAGTGCCAGTCACTGCATATTACAGCAATGAGGTATTGACCGAAAAAGATTTACCTAAAAAGTTTGTTGCGTTTTCACCATGTTTTCGTCGAGAGGCAGGAAGTTATGGCAAAGACACGAGAGGGGTTTATAGAGTACACCAATTTAATAAAATTGAACAAGTAATTATCTCAACCGCAGAAACGAGTAATTCTCTTACTCTACATGAAGAATTACTCGCGAATTCAGAGGAAATTTTACAGGATCTTAAATTGCCTTACAGAATAATTCTTATGTGCACTGGCGATATGGGCGAGCCACAGGTGAAAAAGTATGATTTGGAAACATGGATGCCATCAAGAATTGCCTATGGTGAGACGATGTCTAATTCATTTATGGGCGACTTTCAAGCGCGTCGGTTAAAGATACGGTATAAAGGCAAAGACGGAAATACGAAGTTTTGCCATACGTTAAATAACACAGCTATTGCGTCGCCAAGAATTTTAGTTGCGATTCTTGAGAATTACCAGCAAGCTGATGGTTCGATCAAAGTCCCAGACGTCCTTCAACCATTCGTCGGTAAGAAAGAAATACGGAGATAGTATTAGCTTCTGCAAGGGGACCCCTTGCAGAGAGCAAGGGGTCCCCTTATGAAATTTTCAACAATGCATTGGTTTACTTACATAATTCCTAAAACTATACTCAAAACTGGTTCTTCATATAATCGTGATATACGCGTCGTTGAAGAGTCTGGGGAATATAAACTTCTTGTGAATGGTTCGACTGAAACAGGACCATATATCAAAAAATTATTGATATACGCATTTAAGAAATTTAATATTTCGAAAGAGAAGAATGTCAATACTATTTTAGTTCTCGGTGTAGCGGGGGGGACGATCATTCACATGTTCCATACTCTCTATCCTCATGCACAGATTACAGGCGTTGATATCGATGCAGTAATGCTTTCTCTTGGAAAGAAATATTTTGGGCTTTCTGATATTCCACAATTATCTCTGATAGTGGCAGATGCGAAAGATTTTGTACAGCGATCAAAAAAGAATTCCTACGATTGTATCGTAATCGATCTATTCATCGGTCGTGAGATTCCTGCATTTGAGAGTAGTGTAGAGTTTTTAACTTCTCTTAAATCGTTATTGTCGCCACACGGATTCGTCTTCATCAATTATCTTAAAGAATTAGAGTATGGATTGAAGCCTTCAGGGATGACTAAAACGCTCCAAAAAATATTTTCCACCGTCAAGTATGTGGACCATGAATACAATCGATTTTTTCTCGCAAAAAAGAGTTTCTAGGCCGCATTCGATAATATCTTGAATGTATCGATGCTGCACAAAGGGTCGTATTCGTTAATACCTATGAAGTTATTAACGAACGAGCCCTTAGTGTGTTAAAATTAGAAGATGTTTAAGTTCATCACGAAGCTTCTTGATACGAACGCGAAAGAAATTACAAAGCTTCAGAGCATTGTCGATTCTATTAATGCCCGAGAAGATGCCGCGC
>CAYIXE010000032.1:6831-9128 GCA_964367095.1 uncultured Gammaproteobacteria bacterium
ATTACAAAGCTTCAGAGCATTGTCGATTCTATTAATGCCCGAGAAGATGCCGCGCGTAAATTCAAAGAGACTGATTTTAAAAAAAAGACCGCTGAATTTCGAGTACGGTTAGAGAATGGTGAAACGCTTGACGATCTATTGCCGGAGGCATACGCCCTCGTACGGGAAGCAGCCAGACGCATCATCGGAGAACGCCATTATGACGTCCAGCTTATGGCAGCCGTTGCTCTCCATCAAGGAAAAGTTGCCGAGCAAAAAACAGGAGAAGGCAAGACGTTGTCAGCGACTCCCGCATTGTATCTTAACGCGCTCACAGGCAGAGGCGTCCACCTTGTGACGGTTAATGATTATCTAGCGCGCCGTGATGCGGGCTGGATGGCTACAGTGTATGAACTTCTTGGTGTATCTGTGTCAGCTATAATAAGCGAGCAATCATTTCTTTACGATCCTTTGTTTGATGATCCGGCGGCGACTGATTGGAGACTTAAGCATTTAAAGCCGGTGACACGAAAAGAAGCGTATTTAGCAGATATTACGTACGGCATTAATTCAGAATTTGGATTTGATTATCTTCGCGACAATATGGCATCTGACATGTCGCAATTGTCTCAGCGTGAGTACCATTTTGCGGTCATAGATGAAGTAGACTCAATTTTAATCGACGAGGCACGCACGCCGCACATAATCTCAGCACCTGCAGAGGAAGCGACGAGTAAATATTATGACTATGCAAAGATTGTCGATAAAATTGAAAAGGAAGTTGATTTTCTTATTGACGAAAAGCTTCGTACCGCGCATTTGACTGATGCAGGGATTGCAAAAGTAGAAAAAATATTGGGAGTAGGTAATATCTACGAGTCAAGCTTTGAAACGGTTCATCATATAGAAGCGGCACTCAAAGCGCGGGCATTATTCACACGAGAAAAAGACTACATAGTCAAAGACGGACAAGTGATTATCGTGGATGAATTTACCGGAAGGTTGTTAAACGGCAGACGTTTTAGTGAGGGTATTCACCAAGCGATAGAGGCCAAAGAAGGCGTATCCATCCAACAAGAAAGCAAAACACTTGCCACGGTATCGCTTCAAAATTATTTTCGTATGTATGAAAAGCTCTCCGGTATGACAGGCACTGCCGCGACAGAAGCTGAAGAGTTTAAGAAAATTTATAATCTCGATGTCATCGTCATCCCGACAAATAAAGACATGATCCGTGAAGATTATACCGATATGGTCTATAAAACGACACGAGCCAAATATGAAGCAGTCGCAAACGACATCGGAGAGCATTATAAAAAAGGACAACCGGTGTTGGTTGGTACCACATCGATAGATAAAAACGAAATAATAAGTGATTTATTGAACAAAAAGGGAATACCACATCAAGTATTGAACGCCAAAAATCATCTTCGGGAGGCCATGATCATATCTGATGCCGGGAAACGCGGCGCTATCACAGTCGCTACCAATATGGCAGGTCGAGGGGTTGACATAATCTTAGGTGGGGCAAAAAAAGAAAAGTGGGAGTATCCGCCTGCGCAGGCAGGTGAAGATTTGTATGAAAAAGATCTCAAGGATTGGCAAAAAAGACATGACGAAGTAGTGTCTTTAGGTGGTTTGTATGTGTTAGGCACTGACCGACATGAGAGTCGACGCATTGATAATCAGTTGCGCGGCCGATCAGGAAGACAAGCAGATCCGGGATCCAGTCGGTTTTATGTGTCGCTTGAAGATGACATCATGAGGCTTTTTGGCGGAGATCAAGTATCTAAACTTATGACCATTTTTAACCTTCCTGAGGATGTGCCGCTTGAGCATCCGATGGTGTCTCGGGCACTTGAGCAAGCACAAATTAAAGTAGAAGGATTTCATTTTGATAATCGAAAACATTTAGTGGAATACGATGATGTCTTGAATAAACAGCGTGAAATTGTGTATAGGCGTCGAAGGAAAATATTAGAGGGCGAAAATCAAAAAGAAACTATTGTGAAAAAGGTTGAAGCGGAAGTTTCTAACGTGGTTGCGATTTACTCAAGTGATGAGAGTCATATAGAACGCGAGAAAATAGTATCAGAGTTTTGTGGTATTATCCCGTTCGAGCCAGCTTCACAAGCTCAGTTATTAGTACAGCTGCAGCAACTGCATACGGCAAATGATATCGTTGATTTTTTTAGCAAAGTAGTAGCGGATGTGTACGATAAGCGTGAAGCTGCAGTGACGCCAGAGGTTATGAGGCAACTTGAAAGGTGGGTAAGTTTATCCGTTATTGATAATCTTTGGATGGATCATCTGGATGC
>CAYIXE010000033.1:0-2599 GCA_964367095.1 uncultured Gammaproteobacteria bacterium
GACTCCGCGGGACAAGTAAAAGTTTCTAAAGTAAAAAAGACAGGGGAATCTGTTGCACCATCCCCAGAAAAACAGGAAGTTATATTGCAATTTGCGGTAGCCCCCGGAGACACGGGAAGTCCAGAAGTACAAGTAGCACTTCTTACCAAAAGGATTGCAAATCTCGTAGATCATTTAAAAACGAATAATCATGATAATCATTCTCGACGTGGATTACTTGGCATTGTGAGTAAACGACGAAGATTGTTAAATTATCTTGAGAAAAAAGACGCAAAACGATACAAAGGTATTAAAGCCAAATTAGGCTTAAGTTAACATACTGCTTTACACTCGGGAACATAGACGTTTATGGGGTGGAGGATAGAGTATAGAAAGTACGAGACACTTCTATTTTCTCTCTTCAATCCCTTAAAAACTCTATACCTTCCTTTGAAAGTTATATAAGCAGAGATAGTATGAAAATAATTTCAAAATCCCGTGATATAGCAGGGAAAAAATTGACGCTTGAAGTGGGCAGATTTGCCGAACAAGCATCTGCCGCCGTGATGGCGCAATATGGCGAGACGCAAGTATTAGCAACCGTAACAGCATCAAGTAAAGAAACAGCGCTTGATTATTTTCCGTTAAGCGTTGAGTATGTCGAACGATTGTACGCAGGCGGAAGGATTAAAGGATCACGATGGGTCAAACGAGAAGGAAGACCAACCGATGATGCAGTATTGGCGGGACGGGTCATAGACCGATCAATTCGACCGCTTTTTCCGAAAGCATTTAAACGAGACGTGCAGGTGATTATCACCGTGTTATCCGTTGATGGAGAAAATGACGCAGATGTGTTGGCACTTGTCGCAGTTTCAGCAGCCATTGCTATCTCACCCATTCCATGGAATGGTCCCATAGCAGGGGTTCGCGTAGGATACGTGCCACAAGAGGGTGGAGAAGGGATTATCGTCAATCCGACTACTACCCAACAATCCTTGAGTGAATTTGATTTCATTGTTTCTTCAAATAAAGACAAGGTGGTCATGCTTGAGGGTGGATTTTGTGAGACGCCAGAGGCAGTTGTATCACAGGCTGTGCGGGAAGCAAAAGTTGCGAATGCCGAAATTATTGGCCTTATTGAGGAGTTGGTGAAAGAAGTAGGCAAACCAAAATTTATATTGCCTGAAGTATCTGAAGCTGATGATTTAAAGCACAAAATTGAAACGGATTACAAAAAAGAAATGGATGCAGCATTTGCCAAAAAAGCTGAAAAAGAATTTGGCGGGGAAGAAGTGGGATTATTAGCCAAGACCATTGCAGAGGCTTATGAGGCTGTATATTCTGTCAAAGATATAGAAGCTGCTCTTGACGCGTTGTTTAAAAAACAGGTGCGGGAAAATGTCATCAAACATGGTAAGCGCTTTGATGGTCGTAAATTGGATGAAGTGCGTCCGATTGAGATTGAACTAGGAATTCTTACCAGAACCCATGGAAGTGCAATGTTTAAACGCGGACAAACTCAAGCGTTAACGATAGCGACATTGGGAGCTCCAAGTTTAGCGCAACTCATAGAAAGTCCGACGGGCGAGGAAACCAGACGATACATCCATCACTACAGTATGCCTCCATACTCTGTGGGTGAGACGGGTCGCGTAGGTACACCGTCAAGACGAGAAATTGGTCATGGGGCTCTGGCTGAACGAGCGCTTCTTGCCGTCATTCCACCTGAAGATGTATTTCCCTATACCATTCGTTTGGTATCAGAAATCATGAGCAGTAATGGATCGACATCTATGGCATCTACCTGCGGATCAACCTTGGCTCTGATGGACGCCGGAGTGCCGATCAAAGCACCTGTCGCTGGAATTTCAATAGGTCTTATGGCAGAAAAAGATTCGTTTACGTTGCTTACTGACATATTAGGTATTGAAGATTTTTCAGGCGATATGGACTTTAAAGTAGCGGGTACAAAGACGGGTATAACAGCAATTCAGCTTGACATGAAGATTGATGGTATTACCGATGCGATTATTGATGAAACGCTTGAGCGAGCAAAGGTGGCTCGCTATATGATACTTGAGAAAATAGCCAAGGTCATCGACGCACCAAGATCAAAGCTTTCTCAATATGCACCAAAAGTGCAGATCGTAAAGATTCCTGTCGAGAGAATTGGCGATGTGATAGGACCGGGCGGCAAGATAATAAAAAATATTATTGCGGCAACGGGGGCAATAGTCGACGTCAATGATGATGGATCTGTCTTTATCTCGGGTGTGCTGCAAGAGGGAGTGGACCGCGCTGTCACATGGGTGAAAGGGTTGACAGAAGATGTCATAGCAGGCACAGAATATGAGGGAACAGTCACACGAATACTCAATTTCGGTGCGTTTGTCGAAATACTTCCCGGGAAAGAAGGCATGGTTCACGTCTCACAAATGAGTACGGGATTTGTCAGTGATCCTAATGAAATTGTAAAAGTAGGGGACAAAGTCAAAGTGCGTGTACAAGAGGTGGATGATCAGCGACGCATTAATCTCTCCATGCTTTTTGGAGAAGATGCCAAAGCCAAACCAGACTCTCGTCCATCCGACAGAGGTCCACGAAGAGACGGTGGCGA
>CAYIXE010000033.1:2699-9052 GCA_964367095.1 uncultured Gammaproteobacteria bacterium
GATGAAGTGAGTGCACTTCGTAAAAAAATACAAACAAGCCATATCCCTCCTGATTTAGAAGTGAGAGTGCTTGCTAATTTTGAAGAAATGGAACGGCTTGAGCACGATATTTCAGCACGCGTCCACATCGAACAAATGCTTCGTTATACCGAGTGGATAATAAATCTTCCCTGGGAGAATCGCTCCATAGATCAGTTGGATTTAGACAAAGCAAGACAAATTCTTCAGGCACACCACTATGGATTAGAGCCGGTAAAAGAACGGATTATGGAATATTTAGCAGTACTCAAGTTAAATCAGGATCGATGGGATAAAGAATCAAAAACAGATGAAGCAAAACTTTCTCACGGATTTTTAGCACGTAGAGCTCCGATTCTTTGTCTTGTTGGCTTGGTCGGTACCGGAAAAACAACTCTGGCTAAATCTATAGCAGAAGCTATGGGAAGACAATTTGTACGTATTCCCTTTGGCGGTATGTCAGACGGACTGGAACTTAGAGGTCAATCACGAGTGCGACCTGATGCTGAAATTGGTCTTATCTTAAAAGGCATGCGACATGCAGGGACGAAAAATCCTGTAATTTTACTTGATGAAATAGATCGTGTAGCAGAAGGATCCAGAGGAGATATTATGGGAGTATTAGTAGAACTTTTGGATCCAGAGCAAAACAGCGCGTTTGTTGATCATTATATTGATTACCCATTTGATTTATCAGAAGTATTGTTTGTCGCAACAGCAAATAATACCACCAATATAGCTACGGCAGTTCTTGACCGTTTGGAGCCGATACAGATGCCATCTTATACTGATGAAGAAAAAATAAAGATTGCAAAGGATTATGTGTTGCCGGCGCTTATGCGTGAATCAGGATTAACTGCCGAAAATCTCACGGTAGACGATGCTATTTGGGCCAAATTAGTGCGACCATTAGGCTACGACGCAGGAATTCGTAGTATTGAGCGGACGCTCAACTCTGTGTGCCGCAAGGTGGCGCTTAAAATTGTTGAAAAGAATGGTAATGCGTACAGAGTGGATGCGTCCACCATAAAGGAATATGTAGAGGCCTACTAATCGCGGCGTAAAAATTATGGCATATAAAATACATTTCAATCTAAAAAATTTACTTCCCCAAAAATCACGCGAAAAGGAAATTTTTGAGGTACGTACACAGCCGCTAAGTGGTAAGGAGAGCGTGCGAGTGCTTCCGCTTGGTGGGACGGGAAACGTGACCAAAAACATGTATGTCTATGAGTATCGCTATGATGGGAAACTGAAAGACATTTTAATTATTGATTGCGGCATTGGGTTTCCATCGGCTGAGATGTTTGGTATAGACCTCATTATTCCTGATGTTTCATATTTGGAAGATAAGAAACAGTTCATCCGTGGCCTTGTCTTTACCCATGGCCATGATGATCATATTGGCGGGATACGGTATTTGTATCCCAAGTTAGGTAAAGTACCTATGTGGGCGCCTCAATTGGCTGCGGCTTTTGCTAACCTGAAACTTGAAGAATCAGAGATAAAAGAACGAGTGCAACCGGTGACATTTGACAAAATCTTACAGATTGGACCATTTCGATTATCCTTTATTCGAGTGACGCATTCAGTGCCGGATACATCCCATATCGTGATTGAAACGCCGATTGGCACGTTTTATCATGGGTCAGATTTTAAGTTTGATATGACGCCTTTGGATGACAAGCCATCAGAAATCGGCAAAATTAATGCAGCAGGGAAGAAGGGAGTTCTTTGTCTTTTAAGTGATAGTTTGGGAAGCGAACGTTCAGGATTTACTCCATCTGAACAAATTATTGGTGAGACGATTGAGAAAGAACTACAGCTTAGTAAAGGGAAAGTTTTGTTTACGACACAATCAAGTAATATTTCACGTATTCAGCTGGCTATTGAGATAGCGTTAAAACATGGACGAACAATAGCGCTTTTAGGAAGAAGTATCGACAAAAACGTCGAGGCGTCAGTGAAATTGGGATACATGAAATTTCCAAGAGAACTCGTAGTTCTTGATCGAGATTTAAAGCGAATACCTGCCAATAAACAATTTTTAATCGTTGCTGGTGCACAAGGACAGCAGGAATCAGCTCTCATGCGTATAGCCCGTGACACGCATAAATTTGTCACGATTGGAGAGCAGGACACGGTGATAATTTCTGCTGATCCTATTCCAGGACGAGAAAATGATGTCAATGGGATGATTGATGACATTTATCGACATGGGAGTCGTGTTTCGTATAGCGATATCATGGAGGATCTTCACGTGTCAGGACACGGCAGTAGTGGCGATATGATGTTACTGCTTTCCGCTGTAGGTCCTCAATACGTCATACCTATAGGGGGCACGTATAAACATATGATGCAGTATAAGAGATTAGCTGAAGATATTGGGTATAATACAAAAGATATTCTTATACCCAAGAGCGGACAAATCTTAGAGTTTCGAAAAGACGAGCGGCCACGGGTGGTCGATACAGTAGAGCTTGCGGAAGTAATGATAGATGGGTTAGGTGTTGGCGACGTTGGCAGTGTGGTCTTAAAGGATCGTTTGGTGATAGCGCACGAGGGAATTGTCGTTGTCGTGATACCTGTAGATAAGCCAAGCGGCGTACTTGCCGGTAAGCCCCAGCTTGTCACGCGAGGATTTGTGTATGTGAAGCAGTCAGGAGAACTTTTAAGCAAAGCGACACAAATAATTGCGGATGCTGTGCGAAGGAGTAATAAAAAGCACATAGAATGGCAGCAGCTGCGAAAAAGAGTAGAAGAATCGTTAGGGACTTTTCTTCTGAAAGAAACAGGGAGAAGTCCGCTTATCGTTTCTGTCATACAAGAAATATAAGAAACTTGCATTGTAGTAATATATACTATAGGATAATATGTACTAGGGCATAGAGAGTATGAAATTTAAATTTAAATCAAAACGCAAATATCGTCGCCATAGTGGACTAAAAGTTAAACTCAAAAAGCAAACAGTGTATACTGTGGCAGCTATTTGGCTTTGGTTATTTGCAGGTATTATCAGCGTATCGTTTTTTCTGGATGGTGATATGCTCTCACCACTTCGTGAAGCACTTATAGCCCATATAGGATGGATAATGTTTCCTTTGCCTATCTTTTTATTTTCACTTTCTACGTTATTTTTTAAGAGTAAATCAAGCTTAGCGCAACAAAATATTCCCATGGGGTCGGCAATTATGCTCGTTGGATTAACGGGCTTGACGCACGCTGGTGATATAGGGCAGGCGTTTTGGAATACCGTGGTCGCTGCAATTTCTCCTGAAGGCGGAATATTATTTTTTTTGGGAGTCGTTCTCATTGGCATGATTGTATTACTTAATAGGTCGCTTGATAGCGTTGTGAGTTTTGTACTTGATGGCGTGCAAAGAATACTTGATTGGATTGGTCATTTTCTGACAAAGAGGGAGACAAGGCGTAAGGACCTTTTATTTGGGCAAGAAAAGCTGCCGCTTAGGATTCGAAACGATGCATCTTTATCAAAGCCTATGATAAAACCATCTGCTCCATTGTCTTTGACACCTGGTAAATTAACTGCTTTAGCGTCTCACAGCATGAAATCACCTTCGGATTTACATATTAATCAACCCTATTCAGGAGAAGAGATGAAGTTGTGGGAGTATCCGCCACTTTCCCTTCTCTCCGATGGGCCTGGTGAAAAGGCAGATCGCGGAAATGTCAATAATAACGTGGATATAATCGAAAAAACTCTCGGCAGCTTTGGAATACAAGCGCAAGTGGTAGAGGTAAATCCTGGGCCTGCCGTGACGCAATATTGCTTAAAAATTGCATTGGGAACGAAGGTCTCCAAAATTTCATCACTCACCAATGATTTAGCCTTGGCCCTCGCCGCTCCCACGGGACAGGTCCGTATAGAAGCACCAATTCCCGGAAAAGACATGGTGGGAATCGAACTTCCCAATAGAGGATTAGAGTTTGTGACCTTGAAGAAAATGCTGGAGTCTGACTCCATGCAAAAAGCAAAAAGTAAGCTCACCATATCATTAGGGCTTGATGTATCCGGTAATCCACTGGTTGCTGATATCGCAAAAATGCCGCATGTCTTGGTGGCCGGCACCACCGGATCGGGTAAATCAGTACTTTTGAATTCATGGATTTGCAGTTTACTTTTTCGTTCTACCTCCCAGGAGGTTCGTTTAATACTCGTTGATCCAAAACGTGTGGAGCTTGTGGGATACAACGGAATTCCTCATCTTTTAACACCAGTCATTACGGAAAAAGATAAAATCTTATCTGCCTTACGATGGGCCACACAAGAAATGGAAAAGCGATACAAGCAATTTGCTGAGGTCGGGGTGAAAAATATTGATGGATTTAATGAGATGTCTGGTTTTCAAGCATTACCAAATATCGTTATTCTTATCGATGAACTGGCAGAGGTAATGTCATACTCGCCGGTAGAAGTGGAGGACACTATCTGTCGATTAGCTCAAATGGCAAGAGCTACTGGTATTCATTTGGTTTTAGCGACGCAAAGACCGAGTGTTGATGTCATTACAGGACTTATCAAAGCAAATGTTCCGACGCGTTTAGCATTTAACGTATCGTCTATGACGGATTCCCGAGTGGTTTTGGATACTCCGGGCGCTGAGCGGTTGTTGGGAAGAGGAGATATGTTATACGTGCCGCCGGAACAATCAAAACCCATGCGTATTCAAGGAGCATTTGTATCTGAAAAAGAAGTGAGTAAGATTGTGCAGTTTTTTAAGGATAAGCAGGTCGACGTGCAATATACTGAGGAGGTTACCAGTCAACCGGCGTTTGCTATGAAAAAGGGTGGTGAGGGAGGCGGAAAATCAACAGATGGGAAAGATGAATTGTTTGATCAAGCGTTGCGACTCGTATGTCAGCACGATAAAGCATCTGCTTCACTTTTGCAAAGACGATTGTCCGTAGGATACGCAAGAGCTGCCCGCATCATAGATCAGCTTGAAGAATCAGGAATTATCGGACCAGGAGATGGAGCAAAGCCCCGCGACGTCGTGATAAAAAATCCTGATGATTATTACGCTATAGAAGCACGTCTTGCCCAAGAATCCTCGAGTAATGTTTTATTATGAAAACCGTTGGCTTCATGTTAAAAGAAGCACGTGAGAAAAAGGGTCTCACGACTTCTCAAGTTGAGAGTACTATAAAAATTCGTGAGAAGTTTATTATCGCGATTGAAAACGATGAATTTTCAATTCTTCCGTCCCCTTCGTATGCCAAGGGATTTGTACGAAATTATGCAGAATTTTTGGGACTGCCCATTGATTCGACGATGGCTATTTTCAGACGGCAAACTTTGGAGTCGTCGAAATTGAGCTTGTTGCCCAAAGGTGTGACGGATCCATTAAATACTCCTTTTTTTCAATTGACTCCTTCCCGCTTCCTGACTCTTATTGTGACGCTACTTTTTATCGTATTTTTCTTGTATCTTGGGCTTCAGTATACACGCGTAAACGCCAAGCCGATGTTGACCATCACGACACCCGTGCATCAGTCAATCGTTACACAAAAACGAATTACGGTTGAGGGAAAAACAGATCCTGACGCCACAGTGACCATAAACGGTGTTTCTACAGTGGTACGGGACGATGGTCGATTCTTTGAGCAAATTGCAATCGAAAGTGGGGTGAATAAAATTCAAATTATTGCAACGAGTCGATTTGGAAAAATGACGACAGTAACAAAAGAGGTCGGACTCCAGCAATAAATAGAGGCATTGCAAACTTCTATAAATTCTGTATACTAAAAGTAAGTCATTTTTGTTCTTTTTTTATTTCTGCCCATGGATCCAGTACAGCTTACCATCATCGCAATTAGTATAGTAGTAACTATTCTTCTTATAGTCCTTGGTGTTCAAGTATATTTAATTCTGAAAGAAGTCAAAACATCCTTAGTAAAAGGAAATAGCATGCTTGATGATGCCAAAAAGGTCACATCCACCGTTGGCGAGTCAGTATCTGGTATGGCGGGGATAGTCAGTGGTGTTAAGGCCGCACTTTCGGTATTTAAGACGTTTCGAAAGGATGACGAGGTATGAGCGACCAACAGAGAAGTGATAATAAGTTTATGTTTGGGTTTTTTCTTGGTGGCCTCATTGGGGCACTCATTATTTTCTTTTTAGGAACGAAAGATGGAAAAAAATTGAGTTCTCAATTACAAACGCGTGGAAAAAGTGTGCTTGATGATCTCGAAGATCGATTAGATGAGCTTCAAGAAAAAGGCAAAGAACTCGTTAAACATGGCAGGGAACTAAAAGATGAAATGATTGATACGCTGGAAGAGAAAAAAGAAGAAGTTACTCAGGCCACTGTGGA
>CAYIXE010000034.1:0-9033 GCA_964367095.1 uncultured Gammaproteobacteria bacterium
TAATATCCCTTGGATACAATTTCCATGAGATCAAACATTCGAGCGTTCACATCTAGTAGAAAATCTTTATATTCTGGGTATAGCTCTGCCATTTCTTTGTTGCGTCCACCCTCAAAAGCTTTATTCCAAACAATAATTGTGCCTCGGTCACTAATACACTTGCGCATGTGCTTTACCAGATCTCTTGCGGGGTCTCCTGGCTCTAAAGCAAGATATTCCTCATGTTGTATGGCCTCGCTATTACTGCTCACTATATGAAGTGAGAATTGAAATACCATCTTTTGATATGGCTTATGTCCTTTGTAGAGGGGTATGGCTTCGTCATAGGTTTCGTAGTCTAGGAAATATAATGGGTACGTGAGGCTCTGGAATAGGCCTGCAATCGTTGGTTTATCCAAATATGGTGTCCTGCTCTGCATTACATCCACGATCTTCCTCTGCTTCGGTGTGAGGGGGTAATCATCATCAATATCATCAATGGAAACAACTTTTATATCTTCCAGCTCACGTTTCTTTTTAGGAGTTAGATTTGGAATATTGTAAATAGAGGCCTTGGGAAGGTCAGGGTGACATAACCCCGGACAGGGACAAGTTTTAGGATTCAAACAGTTAACTATCGAGTTACTTTGTTCTGCTTTCACAATCTCTAGTGCTTGCCTCATCTTGGCGAGAATATCAGGAGTCATCTCAGAAACTTCGTCGGTAACGTCAGGTACGGAGAATAGCTGTTCAATATCCAGCTCATCTCCACGAATATATTCATCGTTTAGCAATATCAGGTGGATTGTTTCCAGATTGATGCTCTGCCCTATGACGATTGATTGAAAGGTGGCATCTGGTAAATGCTCCTTTTTGGTAGAAGTTGAGCTCTTAATCTCGTAGAGATGGTACACATTGGTATCGAGCTCATGGATAACTCCATCTGCTCTCGATTGATATTCTCCAGAGGTATAAGTTGGTTGCCAGAGTAATTTGGCATTTTTATATTTAGGCAGAATGTACTTTTCAAGATACGTCTTGGCGACTTTTTCAACGTCATACCCTTGTTTCATCAAGTGTTGGTCGTAGAGAGATGGTGTAGCGTTTGTTTGTTGACCATGACTCTTTGCCCACAAATGCATTGGTGCATCAACATAGAGGAGAAAGTCAGATTTTGTCAGCATAATATGTATTATAAGCGATAACTTCTGTTATAACCTGTGCTGTACGTTGATCAACCCTGGTTATTTATGAAATCTGGATCGGTAAACTTTCCAATGTTAAATTTCTCTCCAGATTTTTTCTCTAACTCAATGTTGTAAATCGTTTGAAACTTTTCCTTATTGATGTTTTCATAACTGATTTCTAGAAGAGGATGAGCTACTTTGCCTTCACGAAGGTCAGTTCCTTCAAGGTTTGCAGTTTCAACATGGTATATTTCGAGCTCTGATAATGTAGATGCCCTGATCGGTATAATGACCTCTCCAAGAGTAATTTGTTTTAAAATTGCCAGTCCTTTTCCTACATTTGTTAAATCAAATTTGGCAAAATAACCTTCAGAACTGCCACTTAAGCTTGTAATAGTTGCTGTTAACACAGGTCGAAAGTCGGGGGCTTTTACAGATGTAGTCAATTGGTTTTTCTCTTTTTTGACTGTTTTCTCATGATGAAAACCTTCTTTAACAGAATGACCCGTCCCCTTTAAACTAAGACAAGTGTCTAAACTATAATAGACACAAATAAAGGGGGTATTTATGTATTTGCGGATCCCGAAGGTTAAGAAAGATGAGATTTTGGCGAAAGCTAGAACTGGTGAAAAAGTGGCAGATTTGGCCTCTCAATATGGCATCAGTATTAAGACTATTTATTATTGGCTGAGGGCCGATACTGGCGAGGAGGTAGTATCAGTTCTCAAATACAACAAGCTCAAGCGGGAGAATGAAGAGCTTAAACGCCTAATCGGAGAACTCACTCTCGACTTGAGTCAAGGAAAAAAAAGCTGAGCTAGTATCCCACGCAGTCATCAAGTCGGTCGTGGCAGAGGCGGTTGGCGTATCTCGCAAGAACATCTATCGCACTCATAAACTGCCACTCAAAGATGAAGAGTTAGTTGCACAAATCAACGAGGCTCACAAAGATAACCCTGCCTATGGCCAGTACCGAATGGCCCTAGAACTAGGAGTCAACCACAAACGTACCGAGCGAGTGATGAAGTTGTTTGGGATCACCGCTCCCAGACACAGAAAGAAGTATTTTTGTACGGTATCAACGTACAATCACGACTACGTAAATCTCATCAGAGATATCCCTGAGAGTGACTTTATTCCTCATCTCATTTGGGTATGTGACGTCTCATACTTTAGATATGACGGCCAGTTTTGGTATCTCGCCACCATAGAGGATTTGGCTACTCGCCAAATCCTCTCTTCCCAGGTTGGCAAGTTCCATGACGCCGCCCTCATCATTTCAGTTATCAAACAAGCAATCCTTTTAACAGGTTGTGTCCCGACCTACTTCCACACTGATCAAGGCCGCGAGTTTATGGCCAAAGTTGTCACTGACTATCTAGAGTTGCAAGGAGTGAAAGTCTCAGTTTCAGCCAAAGCCTCTCCTTGGCAAAACGGCTACAAGGAATCCTTCTTTGGGCATTTCAAAGATGAATTCGGAGAGGTTGAACGCTTCGATACGGCCGGTCAACTCATTGAGGAGATCTACTCCCAAATCTACTACTACAACTACAAAAGAATCCACCGTTCTCTGAAAATGTCGCCTGTCAATTACGCCCAACTACGTTTCCCAGAATACGGTCTTCAGAAAAGGGGGGCTTGACAGAATTATCAAGACATTCTTGAAGTAAACGATTTAAGAATTGCTTATTTGGTACATTATCCATGTCAATTAAATCTACTGATTTTGAAATTGGTCTATGTAACGAGTCGTCCGAAATAGGCCTATCAGTCAAAAGTCTAAACATATAGTCTTTGTCAGTTTTTTTACCGTGATAATTATTTGCCAACTCTTCAAATGTCGCGTATCCCAGTAATGGGGGTACATGGTCTGTTATAGCTCGAATTAGCGATAAGCAAGAATAGACATTTGAATCAAGATAATTTTTATTTAACTCACTAATAAGCTTAAGAAGTTTTTTATAGTTGAAGCCTTTATCCTTGGTTTTTATAGCTTCTATAATTTCATCTCTTACGTAAAGCGAGGTTGGTTCTGTCTCTGTAGGTTTTAATTGGCCTACAGATTTTCTATTTTTCATCCACCTAATGAAATAGTGAAATGATTTTATGTTTTGATAAACTAACTCAATATTACTCAAAATTTCTTTTGAGAAGGATTCATAATATAAGACAGTGGGAGTGAAAATTCCTTCACCCATAGCTTCGGTATCTCTCGACATAAAAGTTGCTGGCTGACGACTTTTCAAGTACTTCACACCTTCTTCACCATATTTTAATTTTTTTTGTCCCTCTAACAATTTTTCTTTTGCAATTTCACTTTGCATTTCCTCGTCAGTTTTGATAATTAAAGAAGTTTCATCGTAAAAATCTTCAACAATGTTAATAAGTGATTTGTATTCCATTTCTATCTCATCAATTGATGTATTGGAGATTTTTTCCAAATATTTTTTTACTTCATCTTGATCTTTTTCTTTCCACATATTTGAAAGACCATTTATGCTTCCCCATTCAACGCTAAATCTATCTTGAATAGGAGGTTTTTCGAAATTACCGTAATACAATTTATGTTGATATCCGAACCATGAGCCACTCCACGAATTTAGTATTTTTGGAATTCCGTCGTCAATTTTCTTTGCTCCAACTTTTAATGAATTTAGAATTGGAATTACTTTCTCCTGAAATGAGGACAGATTTTTTTCTAATTTATCAATATTATTCATATCCAGAGTATATCAAAATTGCCGATAATTTCGATGATAGTATAAGAATGGGTGCTGTCCACTATAAATGACTAGCACACATTAGTTAAAAGAATCTGATAAATTGTGAATATGATGAATTATGTCAGAGAGCCTAGTTATTATAACGACCTCTACGACCTGCTCACTGTAAACGAATGTTTGAGAGCCGAAAGTTTTTCTATTCTCGACTCTGAACCTGATAGTAAATTTCCAGAGCAAAAAATAAAGCATATTTGGCAAAAGGTTGGTAATGATTTGTACCTTTATTACAAAAAAGGCGAAAGATATCAGAATAAAAGCAAAGTCATTGCCGATTGGAAATTGAGTGACCAGCAACTTCAAGATATTTATGATCACACGCCAATACCCAGGCTACCGTCTTGTAATTTGTGTAGTGGAGCTTTAATGGTTATAGATAAAATTTTGATTGACTACGAAGACAAAAAACAACATCTTGAATTTATGGTTGAGTGCCAAAGCTGTAACAAAAAGTCTGAGGTCAACGAAGATGGATCATTTAGAGTTAGAAAACCAAAAAGATGCATAAAATGTAGCTCTGAGGTAACAACTACCTACAGTAGGACTAAACAAGTTATTACAACGACATACTCATGTAGCGGTTGTGGATACGCTGAGACTGACACTCTAGATCTTTCAGCTGATGACTCTGAGTATAAAAAAAGACAAGCTGAAGACCGAGAATTGCTAGATAAATACAGATCAAAATACTGCTTTAGTGAAAAAGAAGGTCAAGACTTTGTTCGAGATACTTTGCAACTTGAAATATCAACAAAACACTTCAAAGAACTTGTAGAAAAGAAAGCAGATCCAAGTTATCGGGTTGCTCAAAGCATTAAAAAATCGAGCATCGTTGAGATAGAGACATTAATCAATAAATCGCTACATCATACTGGATATACCAATTTATCGTTGGATAAACCTGAGATCGATAGATATGTTATTGTTCCTTTTACTATTCTCGAGTCAAAAATAGAACGCTCAGAGTGGTATAGTAAGCATGATTTGCAAAAGCTACTTATAAAGACACTTGAGCCTACTAACTGGAGGTTAATGAGTGCCGGAATCTCCTACAGAATGGGTTACCTATCTGGCAAACTGAAGGCATACGAAACAACAGATGATTTGATGAAAATGGTTAAGCAGGGTAAAAATCAAGATGAAATTAATGAAAATAGTTAAAAATTGGGGTTTTTTGACCCGTGATGTTAGAATATAAATATATGAATAGTGATTCCATGGATTTGAAAGAGAAAAAAGAGTTCGGCGATAAAGCTCGAATCGCTCGTGAGAAACTTTCCCTAACTCAAGCTGATGTAGCCAAGAAAGCCGATATGACCGTCAACTACTACGCTATGATTGAGCGCGGTGAAGCTAATCTGTCGTTTGAAAAAATGAAGAGTATCGTCAAAGTCCTTAAACTCAAGATCACTATTTCGTAGCCTGTTTATTCTCCAAAGCCAGCTTGGCAAACCTAATCATCATATCTGCCAGTTGTTCTGCTCTGTATTGTGAAGCGTTTTCTGGCTCTGTCTTTTTCAAACTTTTAAACGCTGCCTTTACTAACATGTCCCTATTTGCTTCATCAAGCACGAATTTATAGGTTTCCTCAGAAACGCTTTCGTACTTACCTTTGGAAAAGGCATCTAGCTCATCCCATGGCAAAGCATCCACCACATTCACTAAATCATCATTCGTGCCATTTTGCATGGCCTTATTATAATCCAAGAAGACTACTAGAGGAAATTGCCAAACTTGAGGAAGTCAAACATCTCTGTAGCGACCTCCATGTTATCAATTCGCCGCATAATCTCACGGCTTTTGTGTTGAGACAGAATATTAAGACTGCCCTCCCAAAGTACCTGCCTGTCTAAAATAGCTAGTTTCCTATGGTGATTGCCAGTACACAGGAGAACTTGCACTCCTAACTCCTCAAAACGCTGTATTTCAGCCTCAGACTGGTCTTCCATCGTTTCACTATGCTCACTTGGGTCACGAGTGACTACATAGACTCGTACACCACGGTTAATGAGAGTTTCAAACAGAGGATAGAGTGTTCTTGCCCGTTCTCTTGCTATAAATGGACTTTCAATAACGACTTCGCGCGTAGAGCGAAGTAAATCGTGCCTGAATTGACTATAAAATGTCGTCTCGTCGAAAAGGTCGGATTTATACATAAAAATCCTCCTTTTCCTCGGGTTGATATACCTCCATCAGCTTGGTAAAATACGAGAGGACGGTGAGAAGGAGCGGTTCAAATAGAACTTCGTCTCCCGCTCAAGTTTCCGACTTGTCGGGGCGGCGCGTAGCGCCGCCCAAGGTTCGCGCGCGTCACCGCGCGCTATTTTGTGGGACAGCGTGAGGTTCGAGCCGAAGATTTTTTGTGCCAATACCTTTTTGGCGTTTTTGTCTTCACCCCGTGCGATTTGTTCTACTCCTGACGCTTCTTTAACCCATGTCTTCATGGGTTCGAGCCACGAGGTTTGCGTGTGTTGCAGACGAGTCACGGACTCCTCCAGTGTCTTTTTATCGGAGAGGAATTTTGCTTTACGGTTACGATAGTCGTCCCGATCAATATCCTGATCCAAATAGGAATCCAAAAGACGCTGGAGTTTGGTAATAATGACCTTGATCTCCTGTTGTTTGTCTGCAACAAACGCATGGCAGGAGTGGGCAGCTTCAGTTTTTTCCTCCTCAAGTTTCTCTAACATCTTGGCTGCCCAATCCTGACGCAAAGAAACTGTTTGAATGAGGCCGGAGAGTTGCCGGTCAAGCTCCTCTTCACGGATGAAGGGCTGGAAACACTTCCGATCCTTGGACTTTTTCGTACAGCGGTAATAGACGTAGGTGGCGTCACGGTTGGTGCCGCGGTAGTGCTTGGTGTGGAGTTCCGCCGTCACCATCATGCCGCACTCGCCACAACGAAAAAGTCCGGTGTAGAACTTGACCGGCCGTTCCTCGTGCCAGGAGTGACTTCGTTTCTTCCATACCTCCTGTACAGCGTCAAACAGTTTCTTTGCAACCAGTGGCTCGTGAGTACCTTCGTGGATTTCGCCACCATACCGAAAATGACCATAATAAAAAGGATTGGTGAGAATAAGGTACGAAACGCGGTGTTGTTTCCACACTCTGCCGTTTCGGCTGAGAATTCCATGCTTCGCCAAAAAATCAGCTATATCCATGATCCGACAGGTGCCGGTGGCAAACATCTCGAATGCCTCCTGAACAACCGGCGCTTTCTTGCGGTCAATGATAATAGTTTTTGTGCGCGGATCGTTGAGATATCCGGCTGGTGCGACACCCGGCATAATTCCCAATCGCACTTTTTGGCGCAGCCCGCGTTTCGTATTTTCCGACAGCGAATCCACGAAGTATTTGCTTTGCCCAAACGCGATCGTCAACATGAATTTTCCTTGTGGCGTGGACTCAAACCAAAACTGGGGAAATTTCAATAACTTAATCTTTCCTGTATCGACAAGGTAAATCAATTTTCCACCGTCCACGCTATTGCGCGCAAGTCGATCCGGATGCCATGAAACTATGCCGCTCGCTTCACCGTTTTCAATACGAGAGATCATATCGTTAAATATGGGACGACCGGGAATCTTCGCAGATTGTTTCTCCACCAATTCCTCGACTATCGATATATTCTCGCGAGCGGCATATTCACGAAGTTCAGCAAGTTGGGATTCAATAGATTGCACCTGCACATCCTCTACATCCGTGGACTTGCGCGCATATAGAAAGCATGGGTGCGTGAGATTGGTTTGTTGAATACTCATATATGTTAATGAAGGCCGCCCCGGTGCAACCAACCTAGATCTCTCTAAATTGTCCGAGACGGCCATCAAAAAAGAGATCTGTTCAGTTGGTTGCAACTTCTACTATAGCCCTAAGGCTTTGAGATTTTCAAGAGGATCAAAAATAGTCAAACCCTAGCACCCATGCTTTATCGCGTTTGGGCAACCCGCTTCATAGCGGGGCATTCACAAATTTGTGTTCGCACGGGGGGTCTTTGCGTTCAAAAAGGTATTGCAGCTGTATTCTTCGGCTTATTCACGCTGTCCCACAAAATAGCGCGCGGTGACGCGCGCGAACCTTGGGCGGCGCTACGCGCCGCCCCGACAAGTCGGAAACTTGAGCCATTATACCAAACTGCTCGAACTTACTTTGTAAAAAACTCCTAACTACAATGATATACCAAATGATCCCGTGGCGGCAAGAAAAAAGGGGTAAAGGGGAAAAATGAATTGCCGCCAGTCACAACTAAACTGACTGCTCGTCCCGCCGAAGACGGCGGGACTTCGCTTCTATTTTAATTTCTCTCGTTACTCTCCGCCTCCGCCGAGGCTTCGGCGGACACTGTCGCCCCGCTTCGCGGGGCTCGTCGGGCGCCAATTTATTAATATTAATTAACAACGAACTCTCGTAAATAATCTTCTTTTTTACTCCATGGAATTCCAAGAACTCCCCAATTTTGAAGTGCTGACGTAACGTCTGAAGATACTTCTTTTTCAACATCATTATAGATTACATAATTTCTTGGCTTTTGTTCTCGAACTGCTTCTATATCACTAAAAGAAAATAAGGCTGCCATAATTGGATCCCTTTTAGGATTATTAATAGTTTTAATAAGTCGTTCTGGTTTAATTTTTGTTGCTGAAATAAGAAAATCAATATTATGATCAAAACCTGTTTTACCTGTAATTTTAATATCCTTTGTATAATAAATTTCCTTCAATTTAAAATATTGCTCCACATCTTCTTTAAAGAATGAATAGACACTTTCTTGCGATAACGTATACATATCATTAATTGCAAGCATTGCTTGAATAAACGAATGTTTCTTTTGTCCAATATTAGAAGCATTCGCTTCAACATACACCCTATGCTTGTCATCAACCTTTGCTCCAAAGCCATTAAGCACTGAATGAAATACCATTTGCCGTTTTGGAGTATTTAAGTCAACCCCTGACATGATTAAATCCTGAAGAATATAACCATCATCACTCAATAATAACCCTCCATGTGGTTGTTTAATAACATACAATTGTAAATGAAACTCACACGGGCTGAAGCCCGTGGTTTCTAAGCGGATGCAAGCACAG
>CAYIXE010000035.1:0-9004 GCA_964367095.1 uncultured Gammaproteobacteria bacterium
CGCATGTATTATACGACGCAGAGCGTCGGGGAATTGACCCGAAGAGAGATTAAGCTCCAAACGAAAAAATGTATTGCCATCCGTGACAGAAAATACGTGTATAAGAATGCGCCCGACGTGATAGGTGTGATGAAATCCGACAGTACTAATCTGATATCGCCTGCCATGCCAATACAAACTATACGGGAGTATTTTGTGTGTAGTATGATTGCTCCAGAGGGCTACAGACACTGGTTCGTTAATTGTTTCAGGCATATTTACCTCGCCGTAGTCCAAATATAATAAAGGACGTAGGCGGGCTTATCCATAATAAACCCGAAAATATACCTCGTCAATCAGGCGTAACTATATCAAAATATACAAAACTTAACCGAAAAGGAGACTTTCTAATAACACAATCTATAGATAAAGCTCTCTCCTGGCATGTACTAAAATACCACTTTGTTCCCCATCCTCTTCTCTTGATTTCTCTATTGCGACTTCGAATGCCAACCGGCGCTCTTCTGGTGACACCATAGCCCGGATAAGCTCAAGTTCTCGGTGGTCACGCAGAGGGTCAGCGCTTATTGGGAGCTTTGCCTGCATATGACGATAAAAAATCGGTGTCACTGGTTTCGCACCTGGTCTCCAACCAAACTTTCCATAATGATTTAGATTCATATTTGCCATATTTATATGTAAATATATCAAAAATTCCTTTTTGAGTCCAATTTTGCTAAAATTGAATAACTCTCTTATTTGCAGATTTGATTATTTGCAGATTTGTAGATTTATGCGGCCCGTTCGTCTAGCGGCCTAGGACATCACGTTTTCAGCGTGAATATCATCGGTTCGAATCCGATACGGGCTACTCACAAAATAATCCGACCGAGTGTCGGATTATTTTGTGATCAACTCTTATTGATAAGAACCGATTTATCGGTTCGCAATCCAGCACTTTGCGATACAAAGTGAGCATTAGTGCTGGTGAGTGCCGCGTAGTCGCGGCCAATCCGGCTTACGTCTTACTCCTGGCGAGTGCAGCGTAACCACTGCAATCCGATACGGGCTACAAAAAATAGCAGAAAATAAATTATTTTTGAAACGATTGGTACTTTTCTATCTCTTTTGCGTTCCCGAGGGCAATGGGCACACGCTGATCGTGCTTTTCTGGTAAGAGATCAAGCGGGTTAGTCTTATCACTTACCGCTTCCCCACCAGCTTGAATGATAAGAAATGAAAGTGGCGCCACTTCATACAAAAGCCGAAGCTTGCCATTGGGATGTTTAGAATCCGAAGGATAGATAAAAATACCTCCTTTTAGCAATGTACGATGAATATCTCCAACCATAGACCCAACGTAGCGCAAAGAATACCCACCTTCTTTTTTAATACTCGTCAAATATGCTTGATCACCCGCAGAAAACAGTTCCCAATTGCCTTCATTGATCGCGTAATATTTCTTGTCACCGATTTTTATATCGGGGAAACTTAATACAAACGCGCCGATGGTCGGATCAAAAGTAAATCCGTTTACTTTTCCCTTCGTCGCATAGATAAGCATCATGCTTGGACCGTATAACACATAACCCGAGGCAATAAGTGTTGATCCTTTCTGTAAAACCGTATCACTTTTAGGATATACCCCAAAAATCGTGCCGATCGGCAAATTCGTATCTATATTGGATGATCCGTCTACAGGATCGTGCGTGACGATGTAGGATCCTCTCCCATGGGTAGAAAATTTAGGTTCGGCCAACTCCTCAGATCCTACCGCGTGGACTGCACTACAGAAAAGAAGCGAGTCTGTGAGTATTATATTGGCATATTCATCCAACTTCTGCACTTCTTCTCCATACACATTCGTACTTCCTGAATCTCCCGATTCTTCTATTAAGCCGTTTCGATCAAGCTTAGCATGTATTTTTTGTGCAATAGTTTCAAGGACCACCATAAGCTCTTGAAACGCCGCACCTAAGTCACTATTATTTTTTGCCACAAACTCAGTGAGTGTTATACGCGCCATATTATTTGCCTCCGGTATATATTGAATATGCCGCTTCTACCGATGCACCATCGTATGTCAGTGCTGAGACCGCATTAGCAAATCTCACCGCTTCTTCCAAAGGCTTTTGATGAATGTTTCTGCCTGTCGCATTTCCGCTCGTCCCTGATATATGAATTTGCTCATGAAGCGTCGTCAAAAACTCTTTCACTTCCATACTACTGCCGCCGGCACAAATAAGTTTCGTACGACCAGCTGCCACTACTGCTTCGTTTAATGCTTTGGCTCTATCTCCTTCTTTAGGCTTTGGATAGTTTACCTTTACAAAGTCAGATCCTAACGTACACGCCACACCTGCAGCTCCGGCGACTAAATGCGGATCTTTCTCGTCAGCCACTGATCTTCCTCTTGGATACATCCAGAGAACACTCAGTAATCCATGTTGATGCGCCTTAAACACGGCTTGTGCTGCTTCGTGAAGCATTTGGCCTTCAAATTCGCTTCCAGAATAGACGGTGTATCCTACTCCCAAAATATTTAACCCACTCGTTTCCTTAAATCGCACCACGTCATCCACGTCATACCAACTAAAGCTTCTTGGGTCACTCACGTCTTTTTTCACCAAATCGGTTTTGGAATTTAATTTCACCAAATAAGGAATTGTTTTATAGTCAGCGCCGTAACAGGCGACTAATCCTAACTGTGTGGCAAATACGCCAATCTTTGCGCGACTTGCGATTTCAAACATGTGTTCTGGATTTGCATCGTCTGGTGCAATACCTTCTCCATAAAAATCATCATTCATGTGCTCTACCTTCTGATCACCTGCAAAAAGCATAAGTCGACCAGTGTCATGGGTCGCCAGCTGTAAATTCTTTTGATACTCTCGCCGTTTTGCCTCAGGAACATCTGCGGGAACAAAGAGTGGGTTATTCATAACATTCTCCTTTCGCTAAATCTACGTCCTAAAATCATCGTATATTACTGCTGCCTTGTCAATTACTCTAATGCCTTTAATGCCTCTTCCTGACGTACTACTACAAAATCTTTACGCTATAGCGTAAAGATTTTGTACTGAATATTTTGATATTTAAATCCTCCTATCTGTATTAGAATTTCCGATTGTTATATTTAACGGAAAAAAGGCATAACCTTTTGTCCTTTTAAAAGTCCTGAAAGCATTGTAACTTTCATATGCAGCTTCCTTAATGATTGTGCTTCATCCTCAGAAACAAACGGAGCATCATGTTCTAAAATATTTTCTATGCGTTTCAATTCCTCGTGCAATAGTAGATCTGTTCTTTTTCTATCTAAACATACAAACGCTGAAGGAAGTTTTCTACCTATGCCCCCCATAGCGAGAAGCCCAGTTCCATGCATAGGATTTGCAAGCACTTTCTGCAATAGAGCATTTATTTCATTACGCACTATTGAAATTTCTTTTAGATGTTCGATTATGCGTGGCTAGTATAACGAATCTGATTGATAATATCATTTTCCGGTAATATCAGTTTTCCCTCTTGCATAGTGACACACGTATTTTGTTTAATAACAAGATATGGATAATACAAAAGATAGTTCTCAAACAACAGCGTTAACTGATGGAGCGCAGGCCGCCAATACAATACTTGAACTTGAGTCGATGATCAAAAATACCATTTCAACGGTCGATCGCAATAAAGAAGAACTTAAAAAGTATAAAGAAATGATAAAAAGCGCACTGACAAACGATGAAAGGTACAGGGAAGCAGACTTGAAAGTGAAAGAGCTGGCCAAAGAAAAAGGCAAAGCCAAGCTCAATGTCATGCAAAATCAAGCGAACAGAAATATCGCAGAAAAAGCAAAAGAACTCTCATTTGAAATCAAAGAAGCTAATCTCGGCCTTTCTGAATACCTTAGAGAGTATCAGCGCATGACCGGTCAATCAGAAATCGAAGGAGAAGATGGAGAAGTACGGGAGATTGTCTATACCGCAAAACTTATAAAAAAGAAAAAGAATTTCTAGCAGTCACAAAAAACCATTCTTCTTTGGGCGAAACGAGCCATTTTGCAATAACACGAAGTGCGTCTTTTTTTTGCGTCTTATGACACATTGCTGCTGCGATTTTTTTACGAAATACAGAGCGAACATTCACAATTAAATCCACGTCATTTTTTTCAAATCCCTCGGGAAAAAAAACAAAATAGTTTTTCATCAGATTACTACTGCTTTTGCTCGCACAATTGTACCAAATCGCATCTATTAAACGATTCTGCCTATATACATAACTTGTAATCATCGCTACTGCAACATGATCTAAATGACCAGATACACCACGTAATTCTGTCGTGATAAGAAGAGATGGTTTAATCGCCTCACAAAGCTCTTGTAATTTATTTGCAACTTCATGATACAGATTATTACAAAGAGACCCGTCTTTGAAATGCAAAAAATGTACCTCTTTTGCGCCAATAACTTTGGCCGACGCACGAAGCTCTTCATCCCGAATAATTGCCAACTTACCTCCTTGGCTATGAAAACGTGCATCAGATTCACCATCTGTCACGCACACGATATGGACATCATGATTGACCGTTAATTTCGCAAGTGTTCCCGATGGACCAAATGCTTCGTCGTCAGGATGCGCAATCACGCAAAGTACCGTCTTTCTCATATTTAGGATTATAATACCTGTATGATCAAAACTCTACCATTGGAAGAATGTGAAAACCTCTGGAAAAATATACTTGCGAAAGAAGCCATCGTCTATCCATTTTATACCTACAGCTGGCATATGGCGTGGAAAAAAACACTTGCTCCTGCCTCACACGTCCTTGTGCACTATACGGACGACGTGCTCGTTCCTTTTGTAATAACCAACAATGAAGCACATTTTTCCGGAGGAGAAGAAATTGCTGATTACTTAGATTGCATTGGGGATACGAGCAAAAAACACCTATTTTGGCAAGAACTTCTCTCATACTTAAAGAATCAAGGTGTGAATCGTATGGTTTTAAGAAATATTCCCGCAAGCTCTCCAACCAAGGATATTCTGCACAAACTTGGTGGCATCGTCACAAACGAAGATATGACCCCGACTATCCTACTTCCAAAGACCGAGAAAGACTATCTCCAGTCGCTTGAACGTAAAAATCGACATGAGTTCAAAAGGAAAATCAAAAAGTTTGAACTCTCATATCCTGATATCAATTTTTGGGTAACAGAAAAAGTAAATATCAACGCGCTTCTTACACTTATGAAACAAGCAGACAAGAAAAAAATATTTCTGACAAACGATATGGATCAGTTTTTTAGATCTTTGCCCACTTTACCAAACATCCAAATGCTTCAAGCTAATCTCTCAATCGTAGATGGAACTTTAGTCGCCTCGGTAATTTTTTTTATGGTAGATCGGACACTACTTCTCTATAACTCAGGGTTTGATGCTACCTATCAAGGAGCAGGATTTTACCTTAAGGCAAAAATGATACTTTGGGCTATTGAAAACAATTACACGGAATATAACTTTCTTCAGGGTCAAGAGAGATATAAATATGAACTCGGGGGCAAAGACGTTGCTGTATATCGAATAGAAAAAACGTTGTAGCACCTACTTTTTTACCCGCCGCAATCCCCACGTAACCACAAACACTCCAAGAGATAGCAACAGAAGCTGGCTAAAGTACATAAGTGATAATGGTGCTGTCTCAAACACATTAGAAATGGTAGGAACATAGAGCATAAACGGATATAAAATAAACGGAAGCAGTACTGCCACCAAAAACACCGGATGCATGAGTAAACTCATCGTTTTTCTCGCTTTTGCCAAGACAAACCAAATATCCATAAGGATGAAATGCTGGACCAGCATAATGACGGTGAATACGGCAGTCGTACGCACAAGAAGTGTGGCCGATCCTAAATCTCCCATAAAAATACTGATAAAGCCAAAAACCGCGGTGGCAATTCCCAATATTACAATGTATCGAGTATCATGAATATCTAGTATAGAAACTCCCTTTCTTGGCTTCTCACTCATCACCCGCGGATCCCGACCGATGAATGCTAAAGATATCGCAGGTAAGCCATCGGTCACGATGTTCATATATAAAATTTGTAAAGGTGTAAGTACAGGGATGTTAAAAAATGTTGCAGGAAGAATATAGAGCACTTCACCGAAATTACACGCCAAAAGATACATGATTGCATTTTTGATCTGACGAAAAATGGATCTCCCTTCTTCTACTGCATGGATAATGGTGGCAAAGTTATCATCGGTTATGACCATGTCTGCAGTTTCTTTGGATACGTCTGTGCCAGTTTTTCCCATAGCGATCCCTATATCTGCTTTTTTAAGTGCCAAAACATCATTCACTCCATCACCGGTTACCGCAACCGTTTCGCCGCTTTCCTGCAAAAGCCGTACGATACGCAATTTGTCATCAGGTGTCATGCGGGCAAATACTGAAACACGCAAAAGAATCTGTGAAAGATCGTTATCTGATATATCTTTGATTTGATTTGAGGAAATGATGGTATCACCTTTGGTAATGATCCCGCTTTCTATCCCTACTGCCTCTGCCGTCAATGCGTTGTCTCCTGTAATCATAAGTGTGCGTATCCCCGCCTGTCTCGCACGGGAAACTGCTTGCGGAACTTGCTCCCTTACAGGATCTGCGATACCGACAAAGCCTAAAAATACTTGTTCTGACTCAATCATTTTCATATTTCCATCTTTTTTGTACGAAAACGCCATCATCCGCAGTCCAAGGCGTGCAAATACTTCAAACTCCTTTATAATCATGTGTTTCTTTTTATCAGTAAGTGCTTGAATTCCGTTTTCAGTTGCAATTTTGGTACAAATATCCAACACTGACTCAGGTGCGCCCTTGGTAAACACGTAACGATCATTCTTTTTTGAAACAATCACAGACATGCGTTTGGTCAGCGAACTAAAAGATATTTCATCGTGGCGCAACCATGAAGATCGCATGGTTTTTACGTCCATACCGTGATTATGCGCATAGAGAAGTACTGCTCCCTCCGTCGTGTCTCCTATAACGATAGGATCATGTTTTTCGTCAATTGATGTGGCTAGAGAAGCTGTCGAACACACGATACTACAGGTCAATAATAACGATCCCACCTCATGGGTTACAGCCTTCTTTTCATGGAATGAATAGACTGATCCGTCTATCCATATTTTTTTTACAGCCATCTTATTTGTTGTAATCGTGCCGGTTTTATCTGTCGCTACTACGGTCACGGATCCTAGTGTCTCAATTGCCGCTAAACGGCGTACTATCGCTCCACGTTTTGCCATTCGTTCCACTCCAAGCGCTAACACAATCGTCATAACCGCAGGCAATCCTTCAGGTACTGCGGCAATTGCTAAGCTTATGGCAAAAAGAAAACTTTCTAACATACTATTGCCTTTTGAAAACGAAAGAATAAATACGATTACTGCCGCGAGTATGCCGATAACCCCAATACGCTTGGTAAACGTTTCTAGCTTGACTTGAAGCGGCGTATTTGTCGTTTTCATGGACGCGAGAGTCGCAGCGATTGATCCAAATTTAGTAGAAATTCCAGTTTTTGTAACTTGCACCAATGCGCGTCCATGCGCCATCGTTGTCCCTAAAAATAATTGTGATGCATCATCGCCAGCTGTAGATTTAGAAACAGACATAGACTCACCAGTAAGCGCTGACTCATTTACCTCTACATGAAAGGCTTCAAGCATCATACAATCAGCAGGAATTTTATCCCCCTCTTCAAGCACGATGATGTCGTCAGGAACTAAACCCTTACTATCTATCCTCGTCTCTTTTCCGTCCCGAAAAACCCGCACCATAGTTATGGTGAGCGTTTTTAACGCGGATAATGCTCGCTCTGCTTTATACTCCTGAAACACGCCAAATGAAGCATTCACAAAAACTATAACGAGAATAAACGTAGCATCAAGGGTTTCTCCGATAAGCAGCGACACGACACCAGCGCCCAAAAGAAGAAGCATCAGCGCATTATGAAATTGTGAAAGAAAACGAAAAAGCAGGGTAGGAGGCTTTGGTTCCGGAAATGAATTTGGACCAAATTGAACAAATCTTTTTTGAACTTCGTCAGCTGAAAGACCGCTGTGTGGCTTTTCCTTTATCATAGTAGACTTCTATAGTATCAGATCATCAAAGAAGTTTCATAATCCTTGTACCAGTGTATTAATACACTGGTACAAAAAATAACTGATCTGTAAGAGCTCCGAAATATTTGCTATAATACGCTGTGTTCACATAATATGGGTCGGTAGCTCAATGGTAGAGCAATTGCCTTTTAAGCAATTGGTTCTGGGTTCGATCCCCAGCCGACCCACAAATGAAAAACTATCAATTTCAACCAAATACAGATTGGTTTACTAGAAATATCTCATACTGGGAAAAACATTTGACGCCATTTAAAGGAAAACCAAATTTAAAATTTCTTGAGGTAGGATCTTTTGAAGGAAGATCAGCCGTTTGGTTACTTGATCATGTGCTTTTTACCCCCCCCTCAACACTAACGTGTGTTGATGCGTTTGAGGAACCATCAAATGATTCTTTTGATAACACATTAATTGAGTCAAATTTTTTAAAAAATATAAAAGAATCTGGGGCCGAATCATATGTACAAGTTATAAAAGGATGTTCAAAAGATATTCTTCCTACACTACATTCTTTGACATATGATTTTATTTATATTGACGCATCACACAAGGCAAAAGATGTGCTTGATGATGCCGTTTTTTCGTGGCGTCTTCTAAAGAATGGCGGTTTATTATTTTTTGACGATTATAAATACACAGAAGGTGATATTGAAATTGATCGGCCAAAAATGGCCATTGATGCATTTTTATCTGTCAGACCAACAGACTATAGAATCCTTGATCATCAGTATCAAATGTATATACAAAAACGTCGATAAACTCGACGGAGAGTATTCATTTATCTTTTGTGTTAATCTCTCTTCGGGTCAATTCCCCGACGCTCTGCGTCGTATAATACATGCGT
>CAYIXE010000036.1:0-8029 GCA_964367095.1 uncultured Gammaproteobacteria bacterium
GAAATTTTATCGCCATTTACGTGCATGGTAGAGGATTCCCAATTGGGGTCAGTAATTTTTTCGTTAAAATGAGTTTTTATTTTTTCCGTGAGTGTATTTGCATTTTCTTTGATTTTAGCGCCTTGCGTGCGAAGCAGTAAATCAAGTTGAGTCTCAAGAGTGTTGGGGTCAAGATGCAATCCGTACGTCGGATCATCGATAAGATCTCCTGAAATTTTTGCCTTGCCAATTGGCGTTTGTACGGTAATGTTTGTTATACGCACTTTGTCGTTTTGAATTGTGAGAGAGCCTTCGGTTATTCTTCCCCCAGGAATTGAAACTGTCGACTTTACATAATCCATAAGCTCATTGGGAGTTACCTCCACTGTCGCTTGTCCTTCGCTATCATGTTTTTCAATCAAATAATTAATGCGGTCCGTAACACCCTCTGGTAGTTCTTCATTTGCGACAATTATCTTTGGTGTTTCCAGTGAGGATTGTAAAACTTCTATCGGAGTTGTAGATGATATAGTTTGTATTGGTTGTTCCTGTTCCACATCGGGGGTGGAATACCTGCCTGCCGGCGAGGCAGGGCTTCGCACATCGGGAGTTTCAGCAACAACGTCGGGTGAGGAAATTGATGATTCTTCCATTGGCTGATTGACAGATGCTTCTTCTTGCTGTAAATTGACCGCTTCTTTTTCGGCTATTTGTTCATCTGTGGTCCCTGCGACTCCTTCAAGTGTTTGGCGGGCGCTTATAACTTCTGCTGGATTAATTTCTTGTGCTGATTGTTTAGAAAAAGCCTCTATATCAAGTTCTGATGCCATGTTTTGTGCCAAAAGACTATCATCAGTGATGTGTACAGCTCCATCGGTTATCTCATACGAAAGGCCCAATGCATCCATAGACTTTTTAAAGTATGCATCAAAAAGCTCCGGATTTTGGACCTTGAGCGTCGGGTAACTCTGTTGGTAGAGCTGGTTTATCGAAAGCGCAAGATGTTTGGGGGTAAAATTTTCTGTCGCTTTGGCAGCTAATTCCTGCCATGTTTTATCTTTATACAGTTCATGTTGTTCTAAAAGTATTGCTTTGTCCGCAACGCCTAAGTTTTGAAGTACTTTATAGAGAGATTCCTTGGGATTTATGGTTTGGGTAAGGTCGGCATTTTCTACGATTGCATCAGGGCGATTATTTCTTGCAGTTTTTATAAGGTGCACGAGTTCTCGGTCTTCAGCGATACTTGCATCTTTATTGTACCCTCCGACAGCTGCCAGTGTGCTGGCTTTTATAGCCGTGTTGCCGCTTATTACATTTGGCATACTATTTGATTCTCCATGCCTCACCATGCCATCAAACATTTCCTGCAGTCTCGTAGATGCAAAAAGCATGGGGTATGTGCCATATGCTTCTTTTGGATGATGAAACGATCCACTCACCATATCTGTCATTGGATTTTCAAGTGAGGTTGAAATAGTAGAAAGATAGGTAGAAGAGAGAGCGCTATTTTCTATGTTTGAATTGATTATCGCTGCATCACCACCAGTTTCGCCGCGTGTTTCCATGCGATGGAAAATTAGGTTTGTCAGATCGCGTTTTTGTTCGCCAATGCTTGCCGTGTCGGGATATTCGCGCGTCAAATAGATGACGGATAACTCCGGGTGATCTGTGCGGAAGCGATCAATTTCCATCTTCATTTCGTCAACACCAGGGGTTGACAGAGTTTCTTGACCTTCAATTATCGGCATTGCACTTGTGCGATTTAAGATCACAATTTCTGTTTGTTTGGGATCAAGCAGTGTTCCTGCTGGGTCAGTTTGTGTCGTGAATTGAGATAGTGTTTGATATACTTGTGCGGCTTGGGCAGGCACGGTAGGGATTGCCACAACGCGTGTCACCTCTGCCGCCATCGGCGCTTCATGTTGAGCATTTAAATTGAGTATTGTTTGTCTTTCGGCATCGTTTAATTTTGAAAGATACCAAGTAATTTCCTCACCGGCGACAAGTTGTGCCTCAGGATTTTCGGCAAGTCTTGGCGATTTTCTGGCGTCCATTAAATCCTTGGTCAAATACATCTGCTCTGATCCAAATGGCGAGAGAAATTCATTTGTGGTTACAAGAGTAGTTGATGGCTCTATGACAGGAACATATTCCCGTTCAAGGGAAGCGCGATACGGGATAAAGATTGGAAACCATGGGAGAGTTGATTGGAGATTTGAAGCTGCAATGTCATTTTCCAAATTTCGCTCATCGTCTGCAAGCAAATTTGCAATCGCTTCACTATCTGTTGCAGTCTCATACGGGATTTCAAGTGGATCAGATGAGCCAATGTAGCTTGTTTGAATAGTATCTTCATACACTTTAGAAATCACGACTTCGTGGATTGGCAAAGGAGTTCCGTCAAGGGGATTAGCTACGTCTCCCGTATCAACAAGTGCAGTTCCGTTCATGCGTTCAATTAAAAGATTTACATCACTTTCCGATGGAAGATTCGCGTCATCGCCGATATAGCCGAGTTTAAGGGCGATTGCTTCCAGCTTTAGGTCAGGGTTGCTCGTGTTTTCATACATGTGTTGAATCGCATCTATCGGACCTCTACTTGTGAGAAGTTCGTGTTGATAATCAATAAGCGCCTGCTTTTGTAAATCTTGAAAAGTTTCAACGCCAGTTGCACCAAATACATTTTCTGGTAAATCGATCTTAGCGTCATTGGGGATATGCGCTATATCAAGCTCACGCACAGGCTCCCCGCTAAACATAGCATCGCGAAGTCGTATGTCAGTAGATTGGATATTTTCCGGCAAACCAGTAGTTGGGTCATGTTCTACGTTATATTGTTCATAAAGTCGGAAAAGATTTTTCATTCCATTGGTTGAAGCCATGGGATTTTCATCGGGATTTTGTTGTACTTGATTGAGAAAATGATCCCACAGACTGCCATTTTCTAATTCGTCGCCAGTGAGGGTCATCATATTTTCGGTGGAAGGTAACGGCGCTTCAATAATTGGTGATCCACTAACTGGTAGAGTTGGATTTGTAAGCGTTATTCCGTGAGCGCCAAGCTCTTTTTGTACGTCGGCAAGATTTGTAATAGTGCCATCATTAGCGATTTCTAAGTGCGCGACTGAAGTATTATTTGGCCCGCCAATAAGATCCCACCCTCTATGTTCAAAATCGTTACTATATTGGAGAGAATATCCATCTGGGATTGTTGTATTCATTCCTTCTGGTAAAGAAGGATTGATATTGTGAAGATCTACAGAATGTCCGGCCATCACGTCTCCCGCATTATGTGCATCTACTATTTGAATTCCTGCTTTGTCTAATACTTCCTTCAGTTGTGAAGCAGAAAGATTCTCGCCAAATAAAATGTCGGGTTGGTCATGCTGTCCTGTATATCCATCTGAAAAATC
This sequence comes from uncultured Gammaproteobacteria bacterium, assembly GCA_964367095.1. Classification (GTDB taxonomy): domain Bacteria; phylum Patescibacteriota; class Microgenomatia; order UBA10105; family UBA927; genus UBA927. The sequence goes on from CAYIXE010000036.1 coordinate 3,393, forward strand.
GAATTTTGCATTATAGGTAGTGTCATCTCCAAAACCTGATTTTATTCGGTCGATGATAAGCTCTTTTGGTAGTTGATAGGTATGCTCTCCGATAGTTACGGTGTGATCTGGTAATGGCTCAGAGAGCATAAATGGATTGGTTACATGCTCCGGCGTCAGTGCGTCTGGCGTAAATGAAGCGGGATGGTCGATATTTGATATACGCTCTTTGATATTTTCAGCAGCAGTACCTGCTATATCCGGCGCTTTGTGCCAAATGAAATCTCCAACTCCATGCATTACAGCTCCCACTCCTGCTCCTATTATTCCTGCTTTAATGCCGTACTTTACAGCCTCCACTCTCGCATCGCGGGTAAATTGGTCAAGTATTGCGTCCATGCCAAGTATTTGTTGTTCTGGTGGTAACCCGCGGGTGGCCAATGGGAAGCGACGTTTGAGAATATTTATCTCCGGTGCGTAGGAAGCGACCAGCCCTAACACATTTCGTACAGGATCTTCGGTAATATTTGCCAGTGTTTGAGCACCGTCTTTAAGAACGAGCGTTTGATTGGTGGTAAGCTTTACCATAAAATCTTCAAGTGTCGTGCCGCCCAAGACGGTTGCTGCTTGTTCGGTGTGTGTAGAAAGATACGATTCAACATCAGTAAGGGCTTTGTGACTGGTGACATCAAGTGCCGTACGCTGTGTTTCTATGGATTCTCTTTCGGAAAAGCGGATGAGGCCTATGCGTTTTTTGTCGCCCGCTTCACTGACTGCTTTTCTAGCGGTAATATCGGTTATCGTTGCCATTCCCATACGCAATTCATCGTCTGTAAGAGTTGTTTTCAACGTACCGTTTGTCTCATAAAGTGACGTTTGAATTTTCCCCATCATCTCTTCTGCCGATCGCTGGCTGACGAGATATTTTTCAAAAAAGTTTCTTCGCTTCATGGACTCACCAAAGGTGTCTCCGGCTTCCCGCTCGCGAAGGTGAGTCAGATAATCGCGCTGGAGTGCTCCGTATTCTCGAAATCCTGCAAATGTACCGCCAGCCACAGCTCCTGCGGTAAATCGTTGGAGAGGATTTAAATTGAGAAAGGTAAGTGACATGGTTTTGACAGAATTTAATGCCGAAAGTGAAAGTGCCACCCCTGTGCCAATTGTTACTTCGTTAAATAAGGCAGGGCGGAAAGGAATGCCTTTGCTTTCTATCCATTCAGCAATGTCGGTAATCTTTTTGGTAGCGCTCTCTACCCTTGAAGGTATCAGGCTTGTTACTTCTCCCATTTGTGCGATGCCAAGTCGAATTTTCATGGCAGATAATTCAGCTTCGATATTTTCCATGCCGCCGACGTGTTCGCGTTTGGAACGCAGCGTTTCTGCTACATCAAAAAGACTCGAACTATATAATTCTGCCTCAGCAAAGACGTCTGGACGAGCATCTTTAAGTGTCGTCTTGAAAAATTCTTTCGATCTTTCATCAAACGTTTTTTTGTCTGCTATCTCTCCTGTAGCGTAGTCGCGCATTAGATCTTTGATGCCATCAACGAGTGGCTTGTTCGTTTCTTCAGCTGGGTTGAGAATTTCAAGGTGCTCTCCTAAATTGCGGCGGATGAAAATATCTGCCTTGTCGATGTCTTGAGAAAATCGCAGTCGGACCGCCTTGGCTTCACGGTCAAAACTTTCAATGCCTTTGATTTCACCCGCTACCTTCATGTTGCCTATTTCTTCGAGAGCAAATCGTTGGACGAGGGTTCTCATGCCCATGATATCTTTGGTCCATTCAACAGCCTTTGTGCCTGCGCGTGTGATGAAGTTTTTGTCGGCAAGAAGTTTGTCATATGTTATTTTTGCTCGACTCTCAGCCATTTTTATAGCATCCTCAGCAAAGGGGGTCTCTGAAGCTCTGAGCATATCCATATAGTATTGTCTCGCGCGTTCTTGAAAGTAGGTGCCGCCTATGGATTGTTTCCATATTGTATAGACAATGCCTCGTAGTCCTTTGACCGCGTCTTTGGATTTTTCCCACACTTTATTTTGTGCTTCGGACATATCTTTTTGGGCTGGGGTAACGAGTGTTTGCATGGATCGGGCGGCCAAATCCCGCGCGCGTACTTCATAGGCTTTCAGTCCCACGATAGTAATAGTGTTGGGGTCTTCGGTAAGGGTTTCCAATACTGCGCGAGCCAAGACGGGTGTTTCTTTTTGTTTTTGTGAGGCTTCTAAAATATCAAGGGGGGACTCAGATGGTTCGTTATTCGTTACTTCGCTTGCCCCGCGTAGTCCCGCCTCTGGCGTGGACGTAGTGGGGTCCAAACTCAACTGCTCTTTAGAAATATCGTGCATTTCATTATTCGCATCGGTATAGCGAATGCCGGAGATCTTGTCCCATTCCACAGGATCCATTTTATTGGCAAAAAGGAGTGGTTTGTCGACAAGCAGATTTTTTTCTCCGCGTTTTCTGCTTGGCTCTTTCATAAGAATTGTGGCGGTGCCAATACCGGTGAGGGCATTTGCCCGGGTGTCAGAATCCAAAACGAGAAACGATTCCACCGTTTTCCCATCAATCACCAGCGGTGTTTTGAAATACACGGGTGTGTCGCCGATGATAAGCTGTTTTGGAGGAAAAGCTTCAGGATTTGGGATGGGGTTTAGTATTGGTTCGGCCATAATGATTCAGTTGCCCTGCCCCGCGTAGTCCCGCCTCGGGCGTGGACGTAGTGGGGTTAGTTTGTCACATCCTTTTTCCCTATATACAGTTCGTGAAAGTCAGTAAGTATTTGAGAAACGAGCGCATCGGGATCAGTCACGCGTGAGGTGATAAATTCATTTACTTTTTCAGGCGTTGGGTCGGTTTTTATAAGGATTGAGAGTTCATCGACTGCTTCCGGATAATTGATGCTGACCGCTTCAATGGTACGAAGGGTCATGTATTGGTTTAATTTGTCGGCCAACTCAGCTTTGATATCCGCCTTCGTCGCGTCATCAAGGGGTGATTGTTCAAATTTTTCTTCAATGAGTTGATCAAGAAACGTTTCTATGGCAGATTGTTGATCCATATATACTACACTAGGCCAGTTTGTTACGGTTCGTCAAGGAGGGTACAAGTAGAAAGAAGTAGATCAATAAATATCAAAGGAGTATGATTAAATAATTACTCTTAATTTATAGAAAATATTTATTTTTAGTTCTTGACAGATGTATATTACCATGATATACATTTAATGGTATGACGATTTTGTCTGAGCCGGTTGAGTTTGAATGGGATAGTGGTAATCGAGATAAGAATTTATTAAAGCATGGTATTACGAATAAAGAGATAGAGGAAGCGTTTGAACAACGTGGGAAAATCATAGTCGAAGACGAGAAGCATTCACTATCTGAGCGTCGATATATGATGTGGAGTAAAACTGCAGATGAGAAAATGGTTATGATAATTTGTACAGTACGAAAAAAGTATATTCGAGTTATATCAGCACGACGGATGAATAAAAAAGAAAGGAATTTTTATGACCAAAAAACAGAAAAAATTTAAGTCTATTCCAACATTTCAATCAGAAGACGAAGAGCGGGCATTTTGGGATACGGCAGACTTAACGGATTATTTTGACTGGTCTAAAGCTCAATCAGTTGATTTTCCGAATTTAAAATCATCTACTCAATCAATCTCTTTACGTTTGCCATTGTCGTTGTTATCTGAGCTTAAGGCGTTAGCCAACAAACGAGATGTGCCGTATCAGAGTCTGTTAAAGATTTTTCTTTCAGAAAAAGTTCGGGAAGAAATGCGATATAAGTAACGCGTGAAATAGTTACGTAGGTTTGGCACTTCCAGTCCATACCAGTTTCACATCTTGTTTAATCACACGGTCAGCGAGATCCTGGGCTTCTTTGAGGCGGCCGGATAGTATCAGGTCTCGTACTTGAAACGCGGCTTTCTTCGTCACCCCTTCTTCATAATCACGAAGGTAGGGGATTATTATTGGAGAAACTTCAGAAAAGTTATCATCAAGCTTGGGGAGCGCTTTGTAGAGATCCTCAAGAGACATGTTGGGCTTTAGAATTTCCAGCACGCGTTGCGCGAGCTCTTGCGCGCGTTCTTCGGTCATCTCTTCGTTTTCTACTTTAAGTTTTATAACGTCGACGACCTGTGCTTCTATGCGTTCTCGAATATCATCTGGTGACATACTATTAGTATCATGTATCAAGGAATAAGTATCAAGGGGAGGGTGAGTGATGTATTTTTTATAGCCAAATAGTAATACCAAGATGGCAAGAGCGACTGCTGGACTGATTTCTTGTTTGTTTTTTGTCTGCTTGCTTGAAAGGTTGACTGTTTGATTGACTATTAAAATAAAACTATTATATAGTTAATAATAAACATGTACAAATGATGTATCGGCCGATACATCAATCGTACATAGTGGAAATCGTATGAATTCAAAAACGAAGGAATTTGTTTTGAAGGCGACAGATGGTTTGATAGGGAGCGCTGTAAATGCTGTATTGTGGTTTATTTATCTTCAAGGCGCGAGTATTGGGGTATCAAGGTCCAGCTATGGCGCGCATCAGATGTTTCGAGGTGCTCATGATGCTTTGGAAGAATTTAATTGAATCAAATCTTTATACCCTGCCTTTCAAGGCAGGGTGGAAGAAGCCCG
>CAYIXE010000037.1:0-8007 GCA_964367095.1 uncultured Gammaproteobacteria bacterium
AAACTTTTGGTGATATAAAAACACTGCAGCAAAAAATTATTGACGCAGGACTATCGCGTTTTGGCAGCGGATGGGTGTGGCTGGTGGTTGAGAACAATGAATTAAAAGTTATGGACACACCAAATCAAGATAATCCTATTATGGACCTGCCTGCGAGCAAGGCGGGCGGCATGAAGCCAATTTTTTGCATTGATGTGTGGGAGCATGCGTATTACTTAAAGTATCAAAACAAACGGGCTGAGTATCTTACCGCATTTTGGAATGTCGTGAATTGGCGTCACGTAGAAACGTTGTACTCTCATGCGATTGGCTAATCCATATCTTGTACGTCTTCAAGAACCCAAGGAAACAATAGTCTTTGCCGCGGCGCAAGATATAGGGCAGGGTACTGTTCAACAAGATTATTTCCTCAATTTCAACGATGAATGTTTTGTGCTGGCTGATGGGTTGTCGAATAAGGCAGGCAGCGAGGCTGCGTCAAAACTTGCGTGTGAAACAGCTATTTGGGGATATAAACACATACGGCAGCATCGCTTTTACTTTCATGATAAAAAAAGATTCATGAAGCGCGTTTTTCGTTCTACGAATTTGGCAGTGTGGCAAAAGCAAAAAGAGATAGGATTCAAACACGGTATAGCGACAACGCTTCTTGTCGTTATGATAGGACCTAAGCACTATTGGGTGGGACACGCAGGGGACACGAGTGCGTGGTATGTGCATGAGGGGAAAGCTTTAAAATTGACCACTGATCATCTTGATGCAAAAGGGATACTACAAAAGGCAGTAGGATTTAAGCGTTTAGGACTTTTTCCTGATTTTACGTCCGGCGAATTTCCTGTTTCTGACATGATGCTTCTTATGACTGATGGCGTCGAAAAATATCTTATTCCTTCTGACTTGTCGCGTATTGTAAATACGCCTGTTGTAGATATTGCCGATGCGAAGAAAAGAACGATTGCACTTATAGAGTCGGCAAAGCAAAATGGTTCGAGAGCGAATATGACCGTCGTACTTATCGCGCGCGTTTGAGTCAAGTTCGTGTATGATAGAAGAAGAGAGTTGCTGCCCGTTATGCCGGACGAATTTTTTGCACCAGTATTTGATAATAAAACGCCTCCTACGTATCGCTATTTTGATGGTGAACATTGGTGCGAGAGTGAGGGTCGTAAAACAACCCCGCTTATTTCTCCTGTTGATGGTACTGTGGTAGCGCATACACAAGTTGTGACAGAAAAAGAGATAGATGCTGTTTTGAATCATGCAGTGGTTTCACAATCCGGATGGGAAAATACGGCCTTGAATAAACGAGTTTCAATCATGCACTTGGCTGCTGATTGGATTAGACATTTTCAAGAGTATTTGACAGTATTGATGACTCGGGAAATTGGGAAAACGCACGATGAGGCAAAGGGTGAAATAGTGAGAACCGCTGATCTTATTGATTATTACGCACAAGAAGCACAGTCTATACGAGGTGAGACGCTGGATAGCGATAACTTCCCCGGATTTGAAAAAGGAAAAATTGCTATGGTGGAACACGTAGCACACGGCGTTGTTTTAGCAATTGCACCATTTAATTATCCCGTAAATTTATCGGCAAGTAAAATAGCACCAGCCCTTCTTATGGGAAATAGTGTTGTATTAAAGCCGCCAACCCTTGGAGCACTGAGTGCGCTCCACTTAGTACGAATTTTTGAAAAGGCGGGAGTGCCCAGGGGGGTACTGACTGCTGTTACGGGAGTTGGTAATGATATAGGAAATTATATTGTTTCACATCCCAACGTATCAATGGTTGCATTTACAGGAAGTAGTGACACGGGTATTGCGATAGCCGGCAAGGCTGCCATGAAGCCATTGTTGTTTGAGTGCGGGGGTAATAATCCCGCAATAGTATTGCCCGACGCTGATATGCATACTACCGCCAGAGAAATAGTGAAAGGCGCATTTCAATATAGCGGTCAGCGATGCACAGGGATTAAATATGTGCTTACGATGTCAAATATTAAAGATCAATTATTACCACTTATTAAAGAAACAATGAATGAAATGGTAAAGCCGGGCGACCCACGAAGTCCTGAGACGAAACTTGTTGGTCCTGTAATATCTGAAGATGCCGCCATTCATATCGAAGAGGTGGTGAACGAGGCGATTTCACAAGGCGCGACCTTGGTTGTTGGCGGCAAGCGAACAAAAGCGCTCATGCAACCTACTATCCTTACAGGAGTTAAACCAACGATGAGAGTGATAGCAAAGGAAACATTTGGTCCGGTGATGTCGTTTGTCGATGTCGCGTCAATAGATGAAGCGATAGATATTATTAATTCTTCGCAGTACGGCTTACAAGCAAGTGTGTTTACCAGAGATGAAGGTTCAGGGATAGTGGTGGCCCAACAATTAAATGTAGGGACTGTACAGATTAATGGGTCGCCTCAACGTGGCCCTGATCATTTTCCATTTTTAGGGGTGAAACATTCAGGAGTTGGCGTACAAGGCGTGCGATATAGCTTAGAGGCGATGAGTAGAGTAAGGTCCGTCGTCCTTAATAAACCTCAATAAATAAAATTGACGGAAGTTGTTTATTTGACGTACTATAATGGTGATGAGAAAAATTTCTCGAGGCCAACGCAGAACACTTGCAGATTTTTTTGTTAATGCATCTGTCGTATGGTTGGGAGGTGCTGTCATTACACCATTCATTACGAGAAATATAGGATATGACGCAGTGGTAATCGTTTTATGGGGAATTGCCATGATGAGTACGTTTCTTGCAACTGCATTATGGCTTATGAAAGGAGTCAACACATGACAACAGAAACAATATTAGAAATCTTTTCTGTGGGATCAATCGTGAGTGTCGTCATTATAGCTTTCGTTTATTGGTTGATGAAAGGAAGGGCGTAGTATGTGGTCACCACTTATCCTTATGGGTGTTATTGCTGTATTGATAGCGCTTGGTTTTGCGTGGTATTTTTTTCGACAGTTGTAAATTTGATATTATAGATGATGTTTGCGGACGAATTTAATTTGATCTTCTGTATACCCTAAGCTAGTCAAGAATTCTTGGATTTCCCGTTTCGATTTTCCTTCTTTTGTCATTTTTTGTGTAAAGGTATAAATCCATTCGGTGATTTCAAAGGGAAGGAGTATCCATTTATCGGTTTGTTGAGCAAAATAGTCCGGTAAAACACTGCAGTGCGGCTTATAAAACATTGTGGCAGTCGTGATAGATGACGGGTCAAATTCAGCAAGATATGATGTAGCGCGGATAAGCGTTTTTCCCGTGTCAGCGATGTCATCCACTAACAATATTTTTTTGTCTTTGATTATTTTGGAAAGTCCTGCTGTAATTTTGACCAAACCTTGTTCTTGTATATCAGTATAGCTTTGTATGGTGATTGAGGAAATTGGGATTCGAAGATAATCTGAAAATAGGTGACCGAGTGTCAATCCTCCGCGTGCGATTGCAACGATTTCATCAAACTTATGTTTTTCGTGTCCAAGCATGGTGGCCGCCATCTTTAGCGCCAATGAGTGATATTGTTCCCATGAAACAGAAAGATATTGTATTTCCATGAAGTTATTGTATCATGGGAACATGAGTAACCTTACGTATTCAAGTGTCGCAATCTCAGGAGCACCTGGCGCTGGCCGATCTACCCTTCTTAAGAATTTGCGTCCCATTCTAGAACCAATGGGATTTGAATTTTTTTCAGGAGGCGATTGGGCGAGACAGTTTTCTATACAAGCCGGCAAGCATAGTATAGATGATCCGACTCACCATTTAGCAACTGATTATGGAGAAGACATAGATCACAAAATAGATTTAGCACTGCGGGAAAAATTATCAGATACGTCTGTGCATGTTGCGGTTGAGTCATGGATTGCCGGATGGAACATGAGGGGATTGCCGCATGTATTAAAGGTGCTGCTTATGTGTGACGACTCTTTACGGATTGATCGGATCGTCAATCGTGACGGAGTTTCTGTAGAGGAGGCGAAAAAACATTTGCGTATGAGAGAAGAGAGTAACCTAGGGAAGTGGAGTGCTATGTATAATGTAGGTGAGAAAGATTTTTGGGATCCTAAGTATTATGACCTCATCATAAATACCTATGCGCATGGACCGAAGCAAACGTTAGACATCGTATTACAAGCAATGGGGTATTTTAAGAGTCATACGGTATGATCCCCGACGAACATACAATTCTTGATTTGTGGAATGTGTACGACTTACCTGAATCAAAAAGAAATCATTCTCGATTCGTTGCTCGAGTTGCACTATTTTTTGCTCAACGCGTGTCGGACGCGATTTCAGTACCAATTGATACAGCATTATTATATGCAGGCGCGATGCTTCATGACCTTGATAAGAATATAAAAAAGGCAAAAGATGAACACCATCCTGATACAGGGGTGAGAGTGCTTTGTGAAAAAGGGTTTGGAGAGGTAGCGGACCTGATCAAAACACATTCATTACCGAGCATTCTCAATCAAACTAACGCGTTAAAGACATGGGAAGAGAAGCTTTTGTTTCTATCAGACAAAATGGTGAAAGCTTACATCATCACCGTTGACGAGCGTTTTAGGCTTTGGCGAAAAGAAAGTCTGCCGCAAGATACAGTTATCATGCTTGACGCCACGTATCCTCTCGTAAAAGCGCTTGAAAAAGAGGTTTTTGACATCATTGGTATTTCGGCTAAAGATGTCGCCAAATTTGCATAAACGTGCACATATCGTACAATAGTGACATGAAAGCAATACGTATACTTGTTTTTCTTATTTTTCTCTTTGCCCTGACAGGTCCGATGAGACTGGCAAATGCTAAAGATAGCGTTGATCCAATACTGTACGCGCTCCCGTTTCCGGGAATTTTACCCAATCATCCACTGTTTTTTTTAAAGTCATTACGAGATTTTCTCATCGAAAAAATGATAACCAGTGATGTCAAAAGGGCTGAGTTTTATATTTTGCAGGCTGATAAACGATTGCAAATGAGCCTCGAACTTTCAGGTGACGAATATACACCGCTTCGTGAAGCGACGCGTAATGACGCTTTTTTATATCGCGAAAAATCATTCATCATTTTAAGTAACGCGCTCGATAAAAATATACTTGTTCCCCGTTATGTATTGGAGAAACTTTTGGTGTCGACCAAAAAACATGAAGAAGTGTTACAGGCTACTATGACTGATGCAACATCGGTCACAAATCTTATTCCCAAAATAGAAGCGCTTCTTAACCAAGATATAGACAAAAAGTGATCAAAATTTAAAATTGGATCGATTTTGGCTTCGAGTTTTCTTTTGTTCAACAAGAAGAGTGATACGAGCAAACGAATGTTTTCGTAAGCAAATCACCGTACTTTTCCCTCATATTTTTCATCTTGAAGCTACAGCGAAAAATTAATGTATTTTGATATAGATATTTCTAGTTGACGTCCTACAATTAGTGTCATAGGATTTGCTTTACCACAACATATAGTGCTTTTTCATTTCACGAGGGGTGTGGAAGACAAATGAAATGTCCATATTGCGGCTACACCGACACAGATGTTTTAGAAACAAGAGATAGTGAAGATTTGGCAGTGACGCGCAGAAGACGATCATGTGATACATGTAAAAAACGATTTACGACCTATGAGCGTATAGAGACGACACCATTAACTGTGATGAAGAGGGATTTGAGACGCGAGCCGTTTGATAGAGATAAATTATCCAGAGGTATTTGGCGGGCAAGCGGCAAGACGATGCTTAAGGCTGAAGACGTCAGAAGAATTGTGGATGAAGTAGAGAGAGAATTAATTGGAGGAAATACAACAGAGGCATCAAGCAAGAAGATTGGAGAGTTGGTCGCGAAACGATTAAAAAAGATTGATAAGATAGCCTATATTCGATTTGCCAGCGTATTGCGGCATTTTGTAGAATTGGAAGACTTTCAGGGAGAATTACAAAAATTAATAAAAAGAAAGTAAAATCATGAATCTTACGGGTATACGACAAACAGTATTTTTGGATAGATATTCGGTAAAAGACGAAGAGGGGAAGCCATTGGAGCTTGCACCTGAAGAAATGTGGCGGCGTGTCTCTGCCGCGGTCGCGCATATTGAGCCGAAAGACAAACGCGGATACTGGGAAGACCAGTTTTATAATGCCATGACAGATTTTAAGTTTGTTCCGGGAGGCCGCATATTATCTGGCGCAGGGACAGGGTACAAAGTAACATTTTACAACTGTTTTGTCATACCAAGTCCTCATGATTCTCGCGGAGGGATATTAAAGACGTTGGGACAAATGGTAGAAATAATGTCTCGGGGAGGGGGCGTTGGGATAAATCTATCAAGTCTTCGACCTCGAGGAGCTAGGGTAAATAAAGTGAATGGGTTTTCATCGGGACCGTGTAATTGGGCTGAATTATTTTCTGTAGCTACCAAAGATATTATTCAACAAGGCGGAAGTCGACGGGGAGCGCTGATGCTCATGCTTTGGGACTGGCATCCTGATATAGAAGAGTTTATAACCGTGAAACAAGATTTAGCGCGAATTAACGGAGCGAATTTGTCTGTTTGCGTGTCTGATGCGTTTATGACAGCGGTCAAAAATGACGATGATTGGGATCTCGTTTTCCCTGATAAAACGGATCCTGAATATGACACTAAATGGGATGGCTATTTACCCAATTGGGTAGCACTTGGTAAAAAGGTCATTGTTCAGAAAACGCTTAAGGCCAGGGCTCTTTGGGATCTTGTCGCCACGGCGGCGTGGAAAAGTGCCGAGCCTGGGGTAGTGTTTATGGAGCGATATAATAAGCAGTTTAACAATAATTACTTTGAATACATTAACTGTGTAAATCCATGCGTGACGGCAGACACACTCGTTTCAACTTCAAGTGGTATTCGATCAATCGATCAGTTATATAAAGAAGGGAAGCCGTTTACCGTTGTCGTTGAAGGTAAACAGTATCTTTCCTCTTCTGTTTTTAGGACAGGGACAAAACGTGTCTATCGATTAATAACCAAAGAAGGCTATCAGATCAAACTCACTGGCGATCACAAAGTATATACAACACGCGGAAAAATTGAAGCAGACAAGCTCACCCGTGGAGAAAAAATTGTGTTAACGACGGGAGGAGCGTTTGGTATACACGGGACGCTTGATGAAGGACAGGTGTTGGGCTGGTTGGTGGGTGACGGAAGCATGAAAGAAGACGTGGCAACTCTTTACTTTTATCGTAAAGAAAAGGAAGAGCTTGCGCCACGATTTGCCGCCATGGTTTCCTTGATGGTTGACGGCGAACAAATGGTACATAGAGCGTATCCAATAGCACCGCAATATGTAGAAAAAGAAGATAAAGCGGTTATTGAGTCGGTTCGTCTCTGGCGTATGGCAAAACGGTATGGGTTATCCCACGAAAATAAATATATAGTCCCGAATTCTGTTTTTTCTGGATCAGAGTCGATGCAGCGAGGGTATTTACAGGGGTTATTTTCAAGTGATGGGCATGTAGCAGGAACGGCGCAAAAAGGTGTCAGCGTGCGTCTTACGTCGGTGAGCAAGAGTCTTCTTATTGATGTACAGCGACTACTTCTTAATTTCGGTATCGTAAGTTCGCTCTACGAAAATAGACGTGATGCAGGAATGCGGAAATTGCCCGATGGACACGGTAAAACGAAAAAATATTTCTGCAAAGCATATCACGACCTCGTTATTTCAAAATCAGATATTCATTTGTTTGCGAGTCTTATCGGGTTTCTTCAGGAGGAAAAACAAGAGAAACTTCGGTCACTGCTTGCTACGTATGTGCGTGGTCCGTACAAAAAAAGTTTTACGGCGACCTTTGACCGTCTAGAAGAAGAAGAAGGTATGGAAGATGTATTTGATATAACGGTTGCCAACGTACACAGATTTGCCGCAAACGGAATGATTGTTTCCAACTGCGGTGAAGAAGGGTTACCCAATTGGGGTGTGTGCAATTTGTGTTCTATAAACGTTGCGGCTCTCGTTGATGAGC
>CAYIXE010000038.1:0-7978 GCA_964367095.1 uncultured Gammaproteobacteria bacterium
TAACACCCAAAATGAATTATTACACGAGTTTAATGTAGAGAATTTTTGACTATCTGAAATACAAAATCGTCAAGAGTCATTCCGTCTGCCACAATCGATGCGGTCATCGCATCCCGAGGATTAGGATCAAACCCAGCGTTTGCATTCGCTTCCAGAAAGTACCATTTTTTTATATCAGGATTGAATCTTAAATCAAATCGTACATAATCGCGCATTCCCAACGCATAAAACGCACGAATTGCATCTTTCTTAATACTCACGTCTATATCACTTTGTAAATTCTTAGGTGGTGAGATGAAACGACAACTGGTATATGCAAGAGAATCCTTTGTCCACTTTTCATCAAATCCATATATGTTCCATTTGTTTTTCATTTTCCCACGAAAGATAATTTCTGCTATGGATAACGCATACGTTTTTTCTGGTGTTTCAAGCACTGTTACATGCAATTCTCGGCCAACGATAAACTCCTCTGCAAGAAGTGTTTGCTTATGATCTTTTCTTTGCATTTTTATAATCGATTTGAATTGTTCATAATTGTGCGCGATGGATTTATTTGTAATGCCTATACTGCAATGCTCAAAGGCTGGTTTGACGATGACGGGAAATTTACTAGGAACAAGTGTTCGAGAAATTCTATCGTTTCTTCGTATGACGCTATAAAGAGGAGTAGGGAGATGATTTTTTTCGAAAAGCTTTTTCGTCTTTAATTTATTTGTAGAGATTTCCAATGCTTTCACTGAGGATCCAGAGTACGGAATTTTTAACCGTGCGAGTATGTTTGCAATCTGCATTTCCATTTTTTTGCTATCAACGAGGTTAAATATATAATCTGCTTTAAGTTTTTTAAGTTCTGATAAATCTTCCGGTTTGACGCGTATAACCTGAACTTTGTATTTATGTTTTGTGAATAATCTTTTCATGTACATGACAATTTCGTCGGTTTGGTTGTCAACCAACGCGTGTTCCTTGCTAAAGTACTTATCGTTCTGATCAGTCGGTACAAAATGGTAGAGAAGTGCTATTGTTCTTTTTTTCATTCGTTCTTTTTTTGAAGAAATATGTGGGGCAGTATCACTATTAGTTCGTATCTCTACTATTTATGAGAATTGTCGTTTCGTCAAGAGGGCAATACGGATTCGAGATATGTTGTAATCTTTTCTAGAAGTTCTTTTCTTCCAATATTCTTTTTGGATGAATAGGGATACACAAGAGAATCTCCGTACGCCTCGCGAATGAAAGATAATTGTTTTTCCCTCATATTCTTTGTAACGTTATCTATTTTATTGGCAACGATAACGTGTTCAATCCTTTGATCTTTTAAGATTCGTAATATGTCTGTATCAAATGCAGTAACACCTACTTTGGTGTCGATGACTAAGATCACCAGACGTTTATACACTTGTGAATATTGAAGATACCATAAAATCATTTTTGCTAACTTCTCTCTCTGCATCGGTGTTCTTTTGGCATAGCCATATCCCGGAAAGTCTAAAAAGTAAAAAAGTTTATTAATAAGAAAAAAATCCATCCGAATGGTTTTTCCGGGAGTAGAACTTGTCCGGGAAAGTGAGGGAAGACGTGTCAATGAATTAATTAATGTTGATTTGCCGACGTTTGATCGACCTATAAAGACTATATGAATCTTACCGTCATAAAGAATTGGATCTGATCCTGTGATCCCTTTTACAAATACTGCAGAGGTTATTTTCATATATGGTGCACCTTACTGGCGGACATAGACGCTATCCGAACTTATTTTATCACCACTAAAGAACAGTATTTTATTTCAAATTATGCTTAAAAGGAAGGTTCTCAACTATCTCTCCAATAACATAGCGAGGTTTCTCATACAAAATTGTATGTCCACCGTCCACTGTAATAAACTTAATATCCTTACCTTTTTTCTTTAAGTTATCAGCAGCTATCTTTGCATCATCTACATTACAAGAACCATACATATTAAACTCTTTCCCATCTCTATCCCCCCAGACAAATAGTATGGGGAAATCACCATAATCTTTATCTATGAGTTTTTCGTTGTTATCCCATGCGATAGTGACTACTGAGGTATAATTTCCAAGCATTTCTTGTCTATCAGGCATTGTTTTATCTGTAAAGTTCTCAAGAGGCACACCATATAAAAAAAATGCAATTCTTTTTTGTATGAATTTGGGTAAGTGCATATAAAGTTTTGTCAGTTTTGGACCTCGTCTGAATAAAAATCTTATATAAAGTGCAATATTTCCAGCACCTATCACTGAATCGATTAAGATCAATGCTTTTGTGAACTGAGGATAGTTATATGCATAATGACTTGCTACTGCACCACCAAAAGATTGACCCATGATAACCAGCTTTTTTTCGTCTAGTTTTTCTTCTTTAAGAACTAACCTTGATAGTTCAGCATACTGATTAAATATTTGTATGTATTTAGGTAAAGGATCAGATCGAAGAAGACCAGGATGCTCTGGAGATACTACATAAAAGTATTTCGCTAACTCTTGTAATACTCCGCTTTTTTCAAGATATATTCCTGGCCATCCAGCAAGAAGTAAGATTGGTTGTTTTTTCTTATCACCAATAGTTCTGTAATAAACTTTCCTACCTTGAACTTTCAATAAATGATCTTTTATCTGCATATTATAATGTTGTGTTGCCGAGCTAGGATTCGAACCTAGATACCAGAATCCCCGCCTGCAAGGGCCTGAGCTGGGAGACCAGGATTCGAACCTAGATACCAAGATCCAAAGTCTTGTGTCCTACCATTGGACGATCTCCCAGCTCAACCCCCAGCTCTACACGGGAATATTGCTCACTCTTGTGAGCGACTGAGGAGAATCGAACTCCCACCTCATCCTTGGCAAGGACGTGTTCTACCATTGAACCACAGCCGCAATTTTTGTATTATACCATCTCTTATTGTGCCGAAGAGAGGACTCGAACCTCCAAGAGTTACCTCACACGCACCTGAAGCGTGCGCGCCCGCCTGCAAACGCTTGTGCCGATGGGGAGACTCGAACTCCCAAACCTTACGGCATACGCACCTGAAGCGTACGTGTCTACCAATTTCACCACATCGGCGTTAAGCACTGCGGGCAGGTCTACCAGTTTCGCCACTTCGGCATATATTAAATTATACCATAGCAACGGACACTAAAAACGCGGTACAATAGACAAATGCTATGATTGATAAAACCCTACTGTCGCCTCTTCCGATTGAATTTCTTCGAAGATTAAATCAGATGTATAAAAATAATACTGAAGAAATATTGAAGACGTTTAAAATCCCAAAGCCTACAACATTTCGTGTCAACACAATCAAATTATCAGTAAACGAAGCCATTACAGCACTCAATGCGCAAGGATTTGAGACTGAGCCAGTTGAGTGGTATTACGAAGCATTTATTTTACGATCTAAAACTCTTCGAGATCTTACCGACACGGAACAATATAAAAGAGGACAAATATACGTCCAAAATTTATCCAGCATGATCCCACCATTAGTACTCGCGCCAAAACCAACTGATAAGGTATTAGATATCTGTGCTGCTCCCGGAAGCAAAGCCACTCAGTTGGCAGTCATTATGAAAAATCAGGGCAGAATAACTGCTAATGATTCAAGCAGAACACGCATTTACCGATTAGAATCCAATAGAGAGAGACAAGACGCCAGAAGTGTGCGGATTGTAGAAAATGACGCCAGATCCATATGGCAAAAGTATCCTGAATACTTTGACTGTACCTTAGCTGATGTCCCCTGCAGTATGGAAGGCAGATTTACATACGATGACCCTGATAGCTATAAGGATTGGTCTGTCAAAAGATTAAAAGACATGATGTCTTTGCAAAAATGGATTTTGCGGTCAGCAATTAGTGCAACCAAACCAGGCGGCACTATCGTTTACTCTACCTGCACGCTTTCGCCTGAAGAAAACGAACAAGTCATAGATTGGATTCTCAAAAAAGAAAAAGGAAACGTCCAAGTACTTCCTATAGACATTCCCAACGTGCCATTTACACAAGGACTCGTTTCGTGGGCGGATAAAACATATCATAAATCCGTCGTACAAACGAAACGCGTCACGCCAAGCCTTTTAATGGAAGGATTTTATATCGCAAAGCTTACGAAGCTTCGTTCATCAATTCCCAAGGTTCTCACACAAGGCAACTAGCAGTATAATAGGATTTATTGCCGAGGTGGCCCGCCTGCAGAAGCTATCGCTTCAGCGATTGCGGGCAGGTGGAATTGAAAATGAAGTTTTACTATACGTACGTTTTAAAAAGTTTACTGGATGAAAATTTCTACATCGGTTGGACAGACGACTTAGTAAAAAGACACAAGAAACATCAAGATGGTAAGGTTATAGCAACAAAAAATAGACGACCGTTAGAATTAATTTATTACGAAGCTTGTATAAAAAAGGAGAAAGCGATCGAACGAGAAAAAAAGTTAAAGACGGGATTTGGAAGACTGTATTTGAATAAACGAACGTAAAATTGCCGAGGTGGTGGAATTGGCAGACACGCGGGCCTTAAGAGCCCGTGAAGCTAAACCTTCGTGCGGGTTCGACCCCCGCCCTCGGCACCAATCAGAATCAATATGACATGACAATATCTACCTATACCATAGACGAAACGCCATACCATGTACGTGGCGCTAAACCTAAGCTTCTTATACTTTCAGGCACTCATGGTGATGAACCTGAGGTAGATATATGTGTAGCTCGATATATAGACACTCATCAATCAGAGTTGCCTGATTACGTATATATTCCCAAATTAAGCCCGTCAGCAGTTGAATTGAAGACGCGGCACAATAAGTACGGCAATGATCTGAATCGTGAATTTATTCATAGTCCGACTGATCCCGAAGTCATAACGGCTATGAAAATCTTAGAGCCGTTCTCATTCTCCTTATGTATCGCATTCCATGAAGATCCTGACCGACGCACATCATTTTATATGTATGACACTCATCATATGTTAGATGCGCAACTTTTGACATATCGTAATGCAATTATAAAAACTGGTGCAAAATTATTTACTGGCATCGATGATCCTGCCGATGAGAAATTAGCATTAGACGTAGAAAAGGGATATATTCACACTCCAATTCTTGGGAAACACGATACTGGCTTTTCGATGCGCTGGCTTATAGTAGACAATAAAGCAAAACGGGTATTTAACCCAGAAATACCTGGTAGGGCAGACAAAGATCTCAAACAACGGCTCGTCGACAATATTTTTGAGTACAGCAAGACATTTGTAAAATAAGATTCTATGGCAGATTCATTTTTTCATAGAGTATTTACAGCGGTGAGAAGTATTCCAATGGGATACGTCACCACCTATGGTGCGATCGCAAAAGTCTTAGGCACCAAAGACTCCCGACGCGTCGGTCAAGCGCTCCATGCCAACACAGATCCTTCAAACATTCCTTGTCATAGAGTAGTATTTTCTAATGGAAGATTAGCTTCAGGATACGTATTTGGAGGGCCAGATGAGCAACGAAAACTACTTGAACTGGAAGGAGTTCACTTTACATCTACCAATACCGTAGATTTATCTAAATGTTTGTATCCTCTAAAATAAATTGGTCGGGACGGAGAGATTCGAACTCTCGACCTCACGCTCCCAAAGCGCGCATTCTACCAACTGAACTACGTCCCGATTAAAACATTATCTATAATTTTGCAATACCTACTTACGCTGTCAAACTTCCCCAACTGTCAGGCGAAGCCTGATCTCGCTTCGCGAGAAACTACGTCCCGATTACTGCATTATTGTACCAAACCCGATACAATAACGATACTATGGCTCTTAATAATTTATTTACCCATAAAAAAATACTCGACGAATATCTCACTGCATTTCTTAGCGAAAAGAAAACAGCTCTGAATGGCATAAACTCATGGGGGAAAGAAAGTATTGATCGTCTATTGCCCTTTATTACGGCTGGCAAAAGCGTGAGGGGGTGTTTGGCACTTTTCTGCTACAATATGTTTGCAAAAAGTGACCAGACAAAGATTGCTCTCCCCATAGCAGCGAGCCTGGAACTCATTCACGCCGGCGCTCTTATTCACGACGATATTATGGATCAAGATGACATGCGGCGTCATCAAAAATCGATGCACAGACAATTTAATCAGTTTTCAACTGACAAACATTTTGGTGAAAGTATGGCGATAAATATAGGTGATTTGTGTTTCTTTTTAGCATTTGAACAATTTGCTACGGTCAATTCTCCAAATATCGCGAAAATCATCTCGCTGGCTAGTCGTGAATTTACTACGGTCACTGTAGCCCAGCAATTTGACGTAGCTTCATCCTATCTTTCTCACGAATCGACAAAAGACGAAATTATATCGCTCTATAAAACCAAAACTGCACGATATACTTTTTCATTGCCACTCATGATGGGGGGGTTATTGGCAAACACTAATGATGTGACGCTAAAAATACTTGAAACACTCGGCGAATCTATTGGTATACTTTTTCAAATTCGAGATGATGAACTAAGCGTAATAGGGGACATTGCAATAACTGGTAAACCGGTGGGATCAGATGAAAAAAACAGGAAGCAAACCCTTATCCACCTGTATCTTCAAGAAGAAAATACAACAGACTATGCTACCAGTAATGCACGTGATCGAATTCAAACAATAAAGAAACATTATGAAAATCTGGCGAAACAAACTCTCGAAAACTTGCCAATTGATACTATTTACAACCAAACATTACAAGAACTTATCGTATTTTGCGGTACGCGGGAGGAATAATCATATGAAGCTCTATGTAATCATTTTTGCCATATGTATTCTTTTAATATACGGACTCTATTATCGAAAAAATCCATTGACTTCCAAAGTACGTATAGGTTCAAATACATTTATTGTAGATGTGGCAGTATCTCCGATTGAAAAAATGAAGGGCCTAAGCGGACGCGGCAGTCTTGCCGCAAATCACGGGATGCTTTTTGTGTACGATCATAAAGAGCAATATGAATTTTGGATGAAAGGCATGAAATTCCCTCTCGATTTTATTTGGATAGCTGACCATACCATAGTAGATATATCTGAAAATATTCTGCCTCCCACAAGTATTTTTCCAGCAATTGTAAAGCCCCAGGCAGGTTCCGACAAAATACTTGAGGTACCAGCAGGAACGATTCGATCAACGGGAATCAAAATAGGGGATACAGTCCAATTTATCGATAGATGAAGTAAAAAGACAGAAAAACGAAAACAGGATATAACTCTCTTTATCGCGCGACAAGTCAAAAACGAACGGGCATGATATGCTATTCTAACTAATATGCTCATAAAGAAAAATATTAATGTTTACAGAAAAGCCGTGAAATTAAGAAAGAGTGGTAATAGCTATTCAGAAATAAAAGCTGAATTGGGCGTAGCAAAAAGTACTCTGAGTGATTGGTTAAACAAAAAACCATGGTCGGATTCGATTAAAAAGGATCTAAACAATAAATACCTACCAAAAAATAGATACCGCATCATGCTCATGAATAAATCAAGGGCTTTAAAAAAGATCAAGCGTGATAGCAGATATCTTAGAGAAGCAAATGCGCAATATAATAAAATGAAGAACGTGCCTTTATTTATCGCTGGTTTAATGATTTATTGGGGTGAGGGAGAAAAGTTTGATACTGGAAGAATTGCAGTCATAAACACCGATGCAAAAATGATACAAGTGATGATTAATTTCATCATATTAATTTTAAAAGTCCCGAAACATAAAATTCGAGCAGGGCTCTTTGTTTATGAAGATTTAGACGCTATGAGCGTTCAAAGATATTGGTCTGATGCGCTAGGTTTACCGAGTCATCAATTTATAAAAACTCATATATTAGTTAGTAGAATGAGACCAGGAAAGAAAAAATCAGCTTACGGGATGTGTAATATTTATGTTTGCAGCACCGAACTAAAATTAAAAATTATGAAATGGATAGAGTTATTTA
>CAYIXE010000039.1:0-7951 GCA_964367095.1 uncultured Gammaproteobacteria bacterium
CCATACGCTTCATCGTGGAAAAAACAATTAGCTAATTGGCAACAGGTCTATTGTATTTTTGTCAAATTTTCCTTGCTACAACATTTTTGCGCCATGGCGCGTATTTGTTGTAGCACTCTATTAGTGATTATTCGTCATTGGCTCGTTATTGGTTTTAGTTTTTCGTATAATAAGAAGATGCAATTTCAAACAGTGTGTGTCGCTGGAACCTTTGATGGGTTACATCGAGGGCACGAAAAGCTTCTTGGGGTAGCCTTTGCTCGCGGCAAAAAGGTGACGATAGCGCTTACGTCTGATGTTTTTGTGAAGAAGTATAAAAAAAGCACGCTCGGCATGAGGATAGCTTCATGGATTGACCGCAAGAGAGCACTCGAAGCGTGGATTGATGAAAAAAAGTATACAGACCGTGCAAGAATTATTTCCATCGATGATCCTGTCGGACCATCAGCAACGGCCAATTTTGACGCACTTATTGTCACATCACAAAATAAAAATCAAGGAGAAGCGATTAACATTCTTCGCAAGATATATAATAAACCGCCACTTATCCTGATAGAGGTAGATCTTGTCGGAGCTCAAGATTTAAAGCCCATCTCATCGACACGGGTGCGTAAAAAGGAAATAGATCGATTAGGCAAGTTTATTATGCCGGACTCAATGCGGCAAGAATTAGCCAATCCCTTGGGACCTGTATTATCGACCAAGAAAATGATAATGCGATCTATTCGTCGAAATCGTGATGCGATTATTATCGCAGTTGGAGACCAAACGACGAAAACATTGTTGGACAACGGCGTATTGCCTTCATTAATAATTATCGATAATAAAGTAAATCGTGTGGCGTATGATGAGTTAAAGCCAATGCTATTTAAATTAAATATCCCGATCATGCGAATAATAAGTGGACCAGGATATATTAGTGATCAAGCAAGTGATTGTATTCGGCAGTGGGCAAAACGTAAATCGCCATTTCAGATAATCGAAATTGACGGAGAAGAAGATTTACTGACCCTTCCCGTAGTAGCGCACGCACCGATTGGCAGTATTGTGTATTATGGGCAACCTCATAAGGGCATTGTGGAGGTTGTCGTGACGACAGAGAAAAAGAAAGAAGTGCAAAAGTTGCTTTCCAAATTTCTTTCCTCTTGAAAGTACACCGTGTAATGATGATACTTATTGTATGGCAACGTATGTTCCGGATGTAAAGACACAGCGGTGGGTGATAGTGGCCCCAAATCGTAAATCCCGTCCGAATCAAAGTAAAGAGAGTGCTGTGCACCCCGAAGTTCTACTCAGCGGGACGAAGGAGTGTCCATTTTGTGTCGGTAAAGAGAGCATGACGCCTCCTGAGGTATATCGGATTGGGAGTGGCGAAAGTAATACGGCAGGCTGGCAAGTACGTGTCGTTCCTAATTTATATCCGATCACTGATACTCATGAGGTTATTATCCACAGTCCTGATGACACCAAGGACGTTGAAGATCTATCCCTTGAGCAAGTGACGCGCATCCTTACTGCATATCGGGATCGGTATCGTGCACATGATGCTGATGGCCAGGTGCTTATTTTTTGCAATCATGGTTTAGCTGCTGGCGCATCGCTTAAACATCCTCATTCACAACTTGTCGTTATCCCGCGTCAGATTAATTTGGATGCGCTGTATCGTGAGCCGGTTGCAAACGTGGTAGAGGACAACACGTATTTCTACACGTATTGCCCTGATTTTTCTCAATGGCCATTTGAGGTGTGGATTGCGCCAAAGGAGGAAGGGAGTAAGTTTGGCGACATAGAAGGGGAGAAACTTTCCGATTTAGCAGGGGTACTGCAGCGGGCACTGATAAAAATTCGTTTGGCACAACGCAACGGATTAGTGCATTCAGTCCATGACAAAGATGTCTTTGTTTACAATTATTATATTTATTATGGTACGAATTGGTATATCCGCATTACACCGCGTTTTATCCACCGCGCGGGATTTGAATTGGGGACAGGGCTCTCCGTCAATGTGGTGGATCCTGCTCAGGCTGCTCGCGTGCTAAAAACAGTATTAGTTAGTTAGTTACTTTGTTACTTGGTTACTTAGATAATAAATATGAGTATAACGCGATTTCGATTTGAAGATCTTCGTGTATATCAGTCTGCTCTTGTTTTTGTTTCAAGGGTATATGCAATAATAAAAATATGGCCTCCTCTTTACAAATTTTCACTTGCTGACCAGTTTCAAAGAGCTGCGTTATCTATTCCTTTGAATATCGCTGAAGGGTCTGGAAGAACTACGAAGGATTTTCAACATTTTCTAGCAGTAGCGAGGGGATCATGCTACGAATGTATCGCAATACTTTCTGTTGCAAAAAATGAAAAGCTTGTTTCTGAATCTGAATATCTGAAAGTTTACGAAGAGGTTGGTATACTGGCAAAAACACTTACAGCGTTAAAGTCGAGCGTTTCACACGTTCCATCTAAGTAACCAAATAACTAAGTAACCAAATAACCCTCACGTTTCCTTCTGTTGTTGTCCCAAAAGCCACAAGACTGCTTCTCTTTTGTAGCGTCTGTCACCTCTTGAATTTATGCGTATCGCAGGAAGTTTGCCGCGTTTGCCCCATCGTTTGATGGTAAGCGCTGAGACGCGCAAAATCTTTGCGACTTCGCGCACTGTTAATAATTCTGGCCATTCATCTCCGAGTGCCATAGTAAACTCCTTCTGGGCAAAAAATGTTTTGTAGTATCGTTACCGATCACAACAGTACACCACACGGTCAAACATTGTCAAGAAGGAGTCGTAAAATATGCGTCATTGTGGATAAGTTGTGTGTGCGGTAATTCATTGTACGACACGAAAATAGTTTTTGGATAAATTTTTTTACAAACCATCAAAAACCCCGCAATATGCGGGGTTTTATCTACGTAACGGATTATTACTTCAACTCTGCTTTCGCTCCGGCTGTTTCTAGTTTCTTTTTTGCTTCTTCAGCGGCTGATTTAGAAAGACCGGTCAAAACCTCTTTTGGAGCGGATTCAACCAGTGTTTTTGCTTCCGTAAGACCTAATGTAGGAACGAGTTCACGGACTGCTTTGATAGCGCCGATTTTATTTGCTCCTGCTTCAGTGATAATGAGATTGAAGACAGTTTGTTCTTCTTTTACCTCGCCAGCTTCTGCTGACGCTCCAGCTGCTGCAGCGACTGCTACAGGGGCTGCTGAGACGCCAAATTTTTCTTCCAATGCTTTGACCAGATCAGAAAGTTCGAGAACGGTCATGTCTTCTACTGCTTTAAGAATTTCATCTTTGGATAATGCCATAAATGAATTCACCACCTCTCTTAGAAACACTTTCCTGCAAAGCGGGATTAGTGTTTCTTGCAATTAATTTATACTGCCTTTTTCCCCTTTACTGCGTTTAACGCCCACACGAATTTATTAAGATTAAAACTGAGTGCATGGTGCAAACTCTGCACAGGTCCCATGAGTTGACGTACAAGCTGACCCAGTAACATATCTTTAGAAGGAAGGGTTGCAAGCCGAGCTACTTCATTCTCGGTCAGTACACGATCTCCCAACATACCTGATTTTGCTTTGCCCATCGCGCTCGTTTTGAAAAACTTCAAGAGTTCTTTGAGCGGCGCTACCTCATCGCCATATTCAAAGAGGACGGCTGTAGAGTCGGTAAACGCTGAAGCAATGCTGTCAGCTTTCGTGCCAAGGGCGCGAAGCATAAGTGTGTTTTTGGAAACGACGAGTTCTGCATTTGATTTTTTGAGCAGTTTGCGGATGTTTTCGAGGTCTTTGTGTTTGATGCCACGATAGTCAGTCATGATCATGGCTTTTGCCTTACTGATTTTTTCGGTTAAATTTTGCACGATGTCTAGCTTTTTTTGTGTCGGCATATATAATCCTTTCTAAAATCAAAAATCCCGCCGAAAGCGGGATAATCAGTAAATAGAAAGATAGTAAATAGTGAACAGAAAGAAATTTTATTCTTCTATTTACTACTCACTCTTAACTCTTTACTGTTTTCACCCCTCGGTAGGCTCCGTATCGAAATTATCAAGAGCGTTTGTTCGGGATCCTTCGCTTTAAGCTCAGGACCTCGCTTTGGCTCGGCCTACGGTCTTTAGGATATGAATATTATAACAGAAGTTGAAACTTATTCAATCGTCAAATTAATTGTGTTTTTTCGTTGATTTTTTTTCTGGAAATTTGGCAAAAAAATAGAGCACAACAAAGAGTGCAATTACAGACACCCCAAATCCTATCTGAAAGTTATTGGCGTAAATAGATAAATCAATCATAATTCTTGAAGAAGTTTTTCAATCTTTAACGCTATTACTAAACATAGAATAGCAGAGACGATATTTCCAGTCAATATCATTCGGTTGCTGATAGCTGGGATGGTCAACAGAAATCCCGCTGCTACATTTATTGAAAGTGAAGATGCTACTTTTAAGTGATATTCTTGAATAAGAATAATCATTACTCATGAGTATATAAGTAGTATGGAAATTCGTCAAGAAAGCTCTATTTTTACGCTCGGCCCCATGGTCGCGGTTAAAAATATTGTTTTTATTTTATTCATGCCGATTCCCTTTAAGACTGCGTTCACGTTTTCTGCAATGTGTTTGTCTGGGAAAGAAACTTTCCCTACAGGAAGATGGAGAATCAGGTTTCCTGGTTCTGTTTTTATGTTTACTTGGCCGCTTGTTAATTCTTTTACCCGCTTTTCTACGTCCGGCGTTACGGTGCCGGTTTTTGGATTTGGCATGAGGCCTTTGGGTCCTAATATTCGTGCGACTTTGGCCAGTTGCGGCATCATAGATGGGTGAGCCACCAAAATGTCAAAGTTAAACTTGCCGCTGGCGATTTCCGCTATTATGGCTTCGTCAGCGATGGCGACTTTGATGGTTTTTCCTGAGCTATGGGGAAGATTTACGGTAACGCGTAAATCTTTCTTACCCGCTTCGCCGCGAGGCGAGTCACCTTTTTCGCTTAATGCGAGGGGATTGAGGTTAATGTGCAGTTCTACCGTGCCGTCAAATTTGGTTAGGGAAGTTTGTTTGACCAGACTTACCGCGTCTGTGAGAGGGTAGAGTTTATTTTTTTCTACCATTTTTATGACTTCCATGTAGCGCTTGCTTCGTACTTTTACCTTTGCTGTTTTTTTGGAGGTTGATTTGGCTTTGTCCGCTTTTTTTTCATCGTCGGAAACCACGCTCTCGTCTGGCTTTTCTTTTTTGGAAGCCTTTGTTTGGCGTCTGGATTCAGCCTTTTGCTTTTGTTCTTTTTCTTTTGTTTCGTCACCCATGGTGACATGTCGTATTTTTCCCATAATTTCGTTATTCGTTGTTTCGTTACATCGTTACTTCGATTTGTATTTTACGAAGTAACCAAGTAACTAATAACGAACTAACCCTCTGTTGCAATCCCCATACTTCTTGCTGTTCCTGCGACTACCTTCATGGCGGCTTCTACAGAGACAGTATTTAAATCACCAAGCTTATCAGTTGCAATTTGTTTGACTTGGTTTTTGGTAAGTTTACCTGCGGTTTCGCGTCCGGGTTTGCCGCTGGCTTTTTCAAGTGCCAGCATTTTTTTGATCATAGCGGACACTGGCGGCAATTTGGTGACGAAGGTAAACGTGCGATCTTCAAAGACGGTAATGACGGCTGGGATGATCTGACCTTTCAGCTTTGCGGTGCGTTCGTTGTACGCCTTCACAAATTCCATGATGTTTAATCCGTGTTGACCAAGAGCCGGGCCCACAGGAGGAGCTGCATTGGCCTCACCTGCTTTGAGATTAAGTTTGAGAAGTGTTTTAATTTTTTTAGAAGCCATATAGTTCGAAACTTGTCCAGTCTCTCCTTCGCATGTGTAGCGGAGTAGGGAAATTATAGCATTATTTCCACCCTTGTCAAACAAGGCGTTTTATTTCATGATAAGAAGGTATGAAAAAGGGTAGTAAGCAAAATAAATCTGTTCAAAAAATAAATCGTTGGCCATTTTTTATCGTACTCGCTATTATTTTTATCGGTGTGATTTTATCGGTCATGGCGGCGGTTCGACCCACATCGCCTGTAAGTAAAGCCGGCAAGTGTTCGTTAGACAGTTGTGGTCAATGTAAAGATAATAATACCGGATTGTGGCTCCTTTTAAATACCTATCAGTGTCCGCAGGGAGATATACAGCAATGTGATACGAAAAGGATTGGGTACTGCGGCAATCAACAGTATTGTTGTTCTGGAGGTGGATCCCAGTGGACCACAGACATGTCTGCCTGCTCTTCCGATGCGGAATACTATGGGGATTGTCCTGTTTCAGCACCTACTTCCACCAAAGCAGCCACAGCTATTCCTACAAATACGCTGTATCCTACATACACGCCGTATCCTACATACACGCCGTATCCTACATACACGCCGTATCCTACATACACGCCGTATCCTACGAATGCTCCCAATATCACCGCAACACCTAGGCCTACTTCTACACCTAGGCCTACGTCTACACCTCGGCCTACTTCTACGCCACGACCTACTAGTACCCTAAGGCCTACAAGTACGATCGCACCTACCAAGACGCTGACGCCGACGATTGTGCCTCTCCTTTCTCAAGTTTGCGGCAAGTCGTGTAGCTCTGATTCTGACTGTCAGCTCGGTTTGACGTGCGTCACTGTGTTTAGCACGTTAAAGGCGTGTCGTAATCGTTTGTGTCAGGAAAACACCGGATGTACGTGCGGCGAGGGGAACAATCCATTTGTTTTTGCCACACCGACGCCGTTTGCCGGATCAAGCGGATCGGTACGCGTGCTTCCTGTTTCAATTGGCGGATTTACGAATGCTAAATTAGAGTCGGGTGATCAACCGCAGATCACCGGTACATCAGAGCCGGATGCGAAAATTACGATTACGATTTATCCTGACGGTATTGGTGCTGAGGTATATGCGGATAAAAATGGAAAGTGGTTTTACAAACCCACCAAAAAGCTCACCGCAGGACCGAAAAATATTTTAGTAGTCGCGACCAAAGCAGGTGCTCAGGGGCAGATTACGAAAGAGTTTATCGTACGAGGCGGAAAAAGCAATCCATTTGGCATTATTTTGCTTTTCATGATTGTGCTTGCCGTGGGTTTCGGCGGCTACGTCTTCTATAAGTCGAATCAGTAATGAAGGATGCGGTTAATTATTTTTTGAGATTTTTTACTGTCAAACCACTTTCATCAAGTATTGTGCGAAGTAATCCTTTTCCTATATCTTTTCCTTGGTGATTTGGCACGATTGTAGTTTTACCATTTGGATGTTTAAAAAAGATGTGACTGCCTTCTTGACGGATTTTTATAAATCCATTCTGCTTGAGTATTTTGATGAGTTTACGTGTAGAAAGTGTGGGTGTTTGAGTCATGCAAAATATGGGGTTGGTATGGTTACATCGCTGATGCCAATAAATTGCGCAGTGGATGATTCATTAAAATTGATAGCATCACGATACTCTTTATCTTCCTCTGCAACTTTGAGACATAAATGGATTGCTTCTTTTATATGTTTCGATGCCTCTTCGTATGTATCTCCTTGGCTATGACAGCCAGGAATAGCAGGACATGAGGCGATAAAAACTCCATCCTCATCTTGTGTGATTATGACTTTAAAGTTGATTGAATTTTTCATAAAGACCTCATTGTCATTATACCTTACTCTAGCAAGAGTTCAATCATCAGCCATTGGAGTTTAGTTGGTGTAAGCGTAGACTGCTAGATAAAGATTTATCTATGTTGTCTTTTACACTAGCGGCCGCTATAGCAATTGACAACATTGATATTTCTATAGTTTAATATAATGGTATGGGGGTGTGAGCGATGCGAGTACGAAAAATCGTGAGCAAACAACTTCTAGAAGTTTCTGAATTAGTATTTTCTCATGCTGTGGATGCGACGCTTTCGATTGTGGCGTATTTGCTTGCAT
>CAYIXE010000040.1:0-7658 GCA_964367095.1 uncultured Gammaproteobacteria bacterium
ATGATGGATTTTCATACCAGTAGTATAGCATACTACCGTTCTCTACCCCGCCACCGCTTATTAGGAAAGGTGTTTCCTCATAAGCTCCACCAAAGCCACCGTTGGTTCTACGGCAAAATTATTGCCTCCTAATTCTCGTACCACAACCAAGCCTTTTTTAGCCAAATCGTCCGCTTCTGGACGAAAACGACCCGCAGTGGTTCTGCCTACTCTCACGCCATCTTGTAACTGTCCTCCGGCAACGTGGATTGGGGTCCATTTTCCTTTTTCTTGCGCAAGATTAAACATCGCACCCACAATCTCTTCTGACTCAACATGACCAAACGCACTTCCTAAAGTTTTATTTAATTTTCCTTGTAACTCTAGTGCGACACCAGGATACGGCGCGGCAACATCCATCTTCGCAAGCGGATTATCCGCAAGTTTATTATAAAAATCAACTAGATTGATGGGGGGGGGTATTTTCAACTATTTTTTTACCAACTTTTTTTGCTACTTCTTTTACTGTCCCACCTTGATCAAAAGGTGCTTCTACCGCTCGCTTAAACGTACTTTCTGGCACTTTTTTTTTAGCGATCCAATTCTTCGATTTATCTACTACACCAACGATTCCACTGCGTTGCTTTTCAACCCATCCTGCAATACCACCTGCTGCAGCCATAGTCTGCCATCGTTCACCACCCGCTTTTAAGACATTTTGAAACCGTTCTGATTTAACTCCTTTATATATGAGTACTCCACTAGCTGCGGTAATAACAGCATCGTGCGCAACATTTCGACCAATCGACCAACCCACCCTCTCTTGTAACTTTTTCATTGCTTGCTCTCGTTGATCTTGTGTTAATTCACCAGAAATTTTCTCTACATTGCGCATTTGCTTTTCTACAACTCCACTCGAAGTATAACGCTCGTGAAAAAAACGCTTTAGCTTTGATAATACACCTTCTTTAGGCCTCCCCATCCCCTCAAATACTATTCCACCTGTTTCTGCCATAATCAATTTCCTTTTTTTGATTTCTTTTTATCACCAAAAACTATTTTGCCCGTTAAAATGAGCAGTAAAAATGTACTAAAAAATACTCCCCAAACAATACTGGCCATATCAAAATTGAAATTCATATTACCGCACTCCTTTCAACACAACTGCTGCAGTTAAAGCAAATATACCATATCCACTATGCACAACAATTGATTGCGCACTTGTTGGTGATATAAATGCTGCTGCAAACCACACGACTGCCATATTAGACATAAATTCTGCAATAATATTTACTTGTTTCTCGTACAACAATATCTTCATATCGAAGCTACACGTGTTCCTCTGTAAGCGCCTTGTCCACCTCACCCAACACTTCATTCATCAGTCCCTCAATCTCTTTAAGCGCCTCACCATCTTTGATGGTGTCCTCTATGAGTTTGGCGTAACTCTCTACCGTTACCCTGCTCTTTGGGTCTGCGGAAAGAAACTCTAACTGTTCCTTCGGCATGAATTTTAAAAGTATCGGCCACACCGTCGCCTGCAACCCTTCTGAAATAGTGGCATACAGCTCTGCTTTGTCCTCATCAGACAACTTACTCTGCTCTATTCTCGTCACAATTGCTTTCAATTTTTCTTCCATATAATTCTCCTTTCAATATAATTATTTATGAAACGCATGCTTAATTTTCTCACCGAATGTCTTTGGTGGAGGAATTGGCTTCCCTTCTGGATATGCAAACCCAGTCAATATATTAGTTGTTAACTCTTTCACATTCTTTCCGCTCTGTTTTATCCATTGACTAGCCTCCGCTATATGATATCGTTTTATTTTCTTATTGGCATCTAAAGCAGCTCTTGTTTGCTCAATAGTTGAAAATACTCCTCTTTTAGCACCAACGTCAATCGCTTTTCCCCATAAGTATAGCTCGAGGGATGCTCCTGCGGTAAAAGGTCCAAGTCCTAGTCCTATCCCCTTAATCATAACTCTTCCAGGCCAAGAGGCTACTCGAATAGTTGTATCAATCAACCATGTAGAGGCTTCCAATCCCGCGCCTAATAGTCCCATTTTCATTTTATACAGTTGAGTACTAAGCTTATTCTGATCGACCTTAGTCATAGCCCCTACCACTCTATCTGTTGAATCCATCCATGCCCTATAAACATTAGGTCTCTTTGTAATATCTTTCACATGTTGTTTGACTTCCATGCCTGCTCGAACATTTTTTACAGCTTCGTTAGCCTCTAGTGCTGCACGAACCCCAGCTCTTGCTGCACCCACGACAGGATTTTCATATTTCACCTCTTGTGGTGTTGGTTGTTCTGTTTCACTCATAACTCTCCCCTTTCAGGCAGTCTCGTATGTAACTATAGTATGGAAACGTTGCCACACCTGTCAAGCAATGGATTTATCTTTTTCACTTTTTAGCCTCGAAAGGCCTGGCCTTTTGAGGCTAAATTCTAACATCCTGTAAAATCCTCTAAATTCCTTTAGACTCCTTTGCTGTATCTATCACATCGGACGGTTGCACGATGGTCAAATTCGGCAATTTTTTAAATTCCATATCGTATGTACACAACCCTACTCCTTTTGGTATCTGCGTTGCAATCAGACAATCCGCCAGTTTTACCCCTGTTTGTTTATGTAATGCACATGCGTTGATAAATTTTGTTGTATCTATAATCTCGACTCCTCGCAGAGCAATTATTTTTTCAAGAGCGCCCAATCCGGATATTTTTGTACCTTTATATACTGACGTTAACACCCAATACACTTCAAGAAGAATAATCGAGGACACATATGGCCGCACTCTTCCATGTTCGATTTCGTTAATCAACGCCTTACACACTTCAAATTTTTTTACATCATCTTTTACAAAATATCGAACCCATATATTTGTATCGATAAAAAGATTCATAAATTACTATAATCAATGTAATCACGAATATTATCGATATCAATATTTTTCATTTTCCCCCTTGGCTTAAACGATCCTGCTAAATCCAGTATGCTTTTCTCTTTTTTCTTTTTTATGACGACCTTTCCCCCATCAGAATATATCTTTCTTGCAGCAAATCGCACCAAGTCCCCTACAGAAGTTTTTCGCTTTGCGGCCTCAGCCACGAGAATATTCCACAGCTCCTCATCAAATAAAATATTGGTTCGTTTCGTTAACATGTGGTTGTAGTATACACATGTGTATGTGTATATGTCAACAAGAAAATAATATATTAGTGTGCTAATGGCTCGTTCCTAAATATTGTTTTATCTATTTAGGAATACGGCCATTTGTGCCATATTTTATTTATGTGGCCTAATACGTTAATACGTCATTTAGCCTATTCTAGCAACATTTATTTCATCGCATCCAAAATCCGCTCTAGTGCCACGACGTAGGCTGCGATTCTCAAGTTTACCTTGTACTTTACCGATGTATCCCACACTTCTTTCGTCGCTTTCATCATTTTCGTTCTAAGTTTTTTATTTACTTCTTCCTTTGTCCAATGCTCACCTTTCAAATTCTGCTCCCATTCAAACGCAGATACAGACACGCCGCCGGAATTGCTTAACACGTCAGGAACTACCGGAATTCCTTTCTTATAAAATATTTCGTCGGCTTCAGGCGTCGTCGGTCCATTAGCCATCTCAAGGATTACTTTCGCTTTTACCTTGTTCGCATTTTCTTTTGTCAGTACGTTTTCAAGCGCTGACGGAATCAAAATATCCACAGGAAGCTCTAATAGCTCGTCGTTTGTTATTTGTTTACCTTTCTTAAGATCGCAGACAGATCCTGAACAATAACATCCAGCGAGATAGCCATGCTCTTTTTTACATGCTAATGTAAGCTCGGGATTTATTCCTTCTTCTACGTATATACCACCCTTGCTGTCAGAAACAGCGACAACTAAAAATCCTGCCTCGTGCAAAAATTTCGCCATGTTATACCCTACATTACCAAAGCCTTGGACCGCGACACGCAGTGGAGTGGCACCCCGCGAAGCCCTGCCTGCGCAGGCAGGCTTGGCGAAGTGGGGCAACTGCTCAAGCACACTTTGTAATACATACAGTCCACCTAACCCTGTGGCTTCTTCCCGCCCCTCACTCCCTCCATCCTCAATCCGTTTCCCCGTAAACGTCGCCCGTAATTTCTTTTTTTCTTTGTCTGATAGCTGACCCGCTTCGCCGGAGCTTGAGCGAGGCGAGCGACTGATAGCTGAAGACTTAACAAACTCATCCACCATCCACCCCATAATTTGTCCGGTAGTATTTACATCAGGCGCCGGCACATCCTTATCCGGTCCGATGATGTCAGCAATCAGTCGTGCATATCCGCGAGATAATCTTTCAAGTTCTCCGACGGAAAGCGTTTTCGGATCCACAATTATCCCGCCCTTACTCCCGCCTAATGGTAAATCAGCGACGCTGCATTTTATCGTCATCCAAAAAGATAACGCCTTCACTTCATCAAGAGATACGTTTGGATGATAACGAATCCCACCTTTATACGGACCTCTCGCGTTATTAAATTGAATTCTATAACCCTCAAAAATCTTTTGTGTTCCATCATCCATTTTTACCGGAATAGAAACATTCACTTGCCTCTGCGGTTGCTTTAATACTTCCAATTTTTGGCGTAGTTCTTTCTTACTACTTTCTGTTAACTCTTTACTATTTACTAACACGCTTGCCGCTTTTTCCAGCTGTTTCATCGCACTCTCAAATGGATTTATCTTATTCATATTCCTCCTATTATAAATGTATTCAATACGTTTGAATCCCTTAGTAAAATAGCTCCGTCTTGATCTGTTCTTTTGGCACATTTCTCTCTAAAAGTTTCGCACTCACTTCCGTTACCATTGCCTTGTTTCCACAAAGATAAAACTCGCTATTTTCCATTTCTTTTTCATTATTCATTACGTATTCTGTCACATGTCCCCTGTCCCCTTTCCAACTTTCGCTTGGTTTTGAATAAATAAGTCTCCATGAAAAATTACTAAATAATTTTTGCAATTCATCAAATTCTTCTTTCCAAAAAACATCCTCTTCGCGCCGCAATCCCCAATAAAGAGTTATCAGCTGTCTGCTTTCAGCTTTCAGACTATCTGACGACTGATAGCTGATGACTGATAGCTTGTCTAAAATCATTGCTCGAAATGGTGCAATCCCAGTGCCCGTCGCGATAAGCACTTTTCTCTTATTGGTATCAAGCAACGATAGCACTCCTCCGGTAGGTGCTATAAATGTCGCAGGATCTCCCACCTTTAACTGTTCTGTCCACAATGATGCTGGTCCATGGGGAGATGTATCATGCGCCATTAACAATGTGTTATTTTCAGAAGGCGGTGATGCGATAGACATAGTGCGATTAACGCCAGTTGAAATCATAAGCATCATATTTTGCCCAGCTTTAAATGAAATGGTGGCAGGAGAAAGAAGTTTAAATGTTACTAAGTAAACTTTACTACTTACTTTTTCTTTTTTAAAAACTTCTGCGATAAATTTTTGCGCCATATTAAAAAATTCTAAGCATGAAATCCTAAACCCTAAACAATTTTTATATTTATATTTTGGATTTGTTTAGGATTTAGAAATTAGGATTTAAAATTTATTTCTGTTCTTCTAGGTACTTCTCCGCATCCATCGCCGCCATACAGCCCTGCCCTGCTGCCACAATTGCCTGTCTGTATCGCGGATCTACGCAGTCCCCTGCAGCAAATATTCCTTCCATTGTGGTTGCTGTTTGGGGATCAAGTGGCGATCCAGCATGATTGACGACAACGTAGCCTTTTTGATCAAGCTCTACCAATCCTTTAAGAAACTCGGTGTTCGGTCGATGTCCAATAGCCAAAAACACACCATCCGTTTTATAGTCTTCTAACACATTGGTCTCATCAGACATATCAGTCTTATGAGTCGTATTCTTTAGCTTTACTCCACGAACTGCAGTATCTCCATAAATTTCCACCACCTCACGATTCATGAAAAACGAAATCTTTGGATCTTTTTTCGCTCTATCAAGCATTATGGCACTTGCCCGAAACTCGTCACGACGATGAATGATGGTCACCTTTGTCGCAAACTTAGTAAGAAACGTGGCTTCCTCCATCGCGGTATCCCCGCCCCCTACGACCACCAATTCCTTTCCACGAAAGAAAAATCCGTCGCATGTGGCGCAAGCAGATACACCCTTACCTGCAAACGCTGTTTCAGAGGGAAGTCCTAAATACATCGCCGTCGCACCTGTGGCTATAATCACCGTCTTTGTTTCATACGTGCCTTTTGCACTCGTTAACAAAAAATGTTTGGATTGTTTTGTATTAGATATTGGTGATTGGATATTGGTGATTACGTCGTCTTCGACTTCTGTCCCAAATCGTTTCACTTGTTCTTCCATGTCCGCCATCAATTGCGAGCCTAAAATACCCTTGGGGAATCCGGGGAAATTATCTATCTCAGTTGTTGTGGTGAGCTGTCCACCAACTTGAATGCCGGTAAATAATGCGGTCTTTAAAAACGCGCGCGAAGTATACAATGCTGCGGTATAGCCGGCCGGCCCACTGCCAATGATGATGACGTCATACATACCGAGTAAGCTCTCTCACCAGTGTTTCTTTACTCTGTACCCCCACAAACTGTTTGACCACTTGCCCCTTGTGAAAGATTAAAAGCGTGGGAATACTCATAATGTTAAATTTCTGCGCACTTGTAGGATTCTGATCTACATCGATTTTCCCCACTTTCGCCTTCCCCGCCATGGCGAGAGCCACCTCTTCCACAATCGGTCCCTGTACCCTGCAGGGTCCACACCACGTCGCCCAAAAATCGACAAGCACTGGTAAAGTTGCCTTAAGAACTTCTGCGTCAAAATTCGCGTCGGTAAGTATGATATCTGACATATGAATTCTTAGTCTATCATGCTTTTCTTTTATTAAACAGCCCTTATTTTGTCTTCACTCCATCGTCTTTTCTGGTCCATGATCCCTATGATAGTCGATAAATTTCTCTATCCGTTTCTTGTCAAAAGAATCAAACTTGTCGATATAATTCCAAGCCGTCAATGCGATAGTGGTATCTAATTGCGGTCGAGGAACAACGATGAGCTTAAATAATTTTTTCTTGTTTACAATACTCTCAAGTTCAGTTATAAGAGTTTTGCACGCTTCACTTTCATTTACCGCACAATTATAATGAATGACGACATACCCATGTTCTAATGAATGGAGAAGCTCGCCTTCGGATTGCGGCGCTTTGTAAATTCCGGGTTTGACCCATGTCTCTGTATGTTGTCCGGATGTCGGTGGGTTACTATTATATATAGTCTTCTCGACCTCGTTAGCACTCACATGTTCGCGCCCCTCATCTTTTATGCGAGTGCCAGGCGCTGGTGTTATTGCGATACGCACAATCCACAAAACTGCAACAACAATGACTCCACCAACTAGTATTGGTGTTCTTTTCATTCCTGTCAGTGTACTCGATTAAAACCGTGAGGTAAACTAGCACGCAATTATTGAATGAAGTTTTTTAAGATGAGTGTACAAAAAAATCTTCAATACGCGTGAGAACATCCTGATGAACCTTCATATAGTGTATTGTACTATTTATTACAAAATATTTTAATAAAATGAGTTAAGTAAAGTTTCGTGTTGGTAAAAACGTTACTTTAGGCTGTTGTTTTGC
>CAYIXE010000041.1:0-7357 GCA_964367095.1 uncultured Gammaproteobacteria bacterium
TGCTCAAACGCATTGCGAAAGAATATGCCTAAACTTTTAAAACAGGCTCTTAGAACGAGCAGCTTCTCAAATTAGCCCAGGCCATCGCGTTGAAATTTTTCTCAATGGAGAACGTGGCGAATTCACATTTGAGGATTTAATACAACATAGAAAACCATAAAGACCGTGTGTCCTCGATAGGAATCCTTCTTCACTACATCAAACTACCACAAATATACACAACCTCTACGTAGAGAATTTAAAGTGATTAACCACCCATTGACGTAAAGACAATTTACTTTATACTTATCGGCAATGAGTGGCGTGTCGATACCCGAAACATGTAGCGCCTGCCTTGCATCAAGAATTATTGATGAACAATATAAGCGTGGATACTGCACTCGTCAGTCTTACGGACCACAAATCAATTTACATTTAGACATGCCCCCCGAATTTAATCTAGCAAATGATCCAAATCTCAAAAGAAGCATTGTATGGACATTGAGACATGTTTGTAGTTTTCCGACTAAACTTGTTTTAACGCCAAATCATAACCGCCTGCGGAGGAAATGACACTCATAAATTTTCTTCATTTCGTCATCTTGCCGCAAATATACATAATCTGTATGTGGTGAACCTAAAATAGAATTATCTTCGTTGACCCCAATGATTAACTCTTAATCGAAAATCTTGTATTGCTCGCGTAACGGATAGCTCTGGATCGGCTGCAGCATATTTTATGCAAGCAATAATGTGTCCAGCTGGAGTTGTCTCTTGAACACTTAAGCAGTCACCTTCTTCATCTTCCGTTACAACAAATAACGTTTTTCCACTTGCTTGCGGCACTCTCCTTCCCGTCTGTATTGCAAGAATTTTGGGATATGAAGGAGTATTTGAAATAGGCATAGAATTAACATTCTATACTTTTTATGTCCTAGCGACAATCACCTGCGCAAAATCCAAAAAGAAGGTATGGCAATATCATTTAATGTAGATTATTGGAGGATACGATAACTTCTTAGTTGTCTTTTACACTAGCGGCCGCTATAGCAAAAGACAACATGTATTTATTTGTGTCCTCGGTAAGAATTCTCCTTCTCCCGCCTTTGGCGGGATTCGGATGGACACAGTCGAACTTTTGTGTCCCCGGTAGGAATCGGACCTGCATCGGAGGTTTAGGAAACCTCTACTCTATCCATTGAGCTACGAGGACATAACCCTTATTCTACCCTAAATCTATGCTAGAATACTATGTATTCGGGATGTAGTTCAGTTGGTAGAATATTCGGTTCGGGACCGAAAGGTCCGCAGTTCGAATCTGCGCATCCCGACTAACGATTTCTTGCGGGGTAAATTATGCGTCCCGCCAACGGCGGGAAGGTCGAGAGTTCCCCGCCTGCCAGCGCTTTGCACAAGCAATGCGGGCAGGGAATCTCTCATTCTCGACTAAATTTACAAACAGGTATCATCAGTCGACTCGTTGACAAACCATTATATAACCATTATATTCATAATATATGAAAACGATACTCCAGATTCCGATAGAAAAAAAGTTGCGCGATCAGGCGCTTATCTTGGCAGAAAAAAAGGGATTTTCTTCCCTGCAGGATGTAATGCGATTGTTCATTGCACAGTTTGTCGAAAATAAAATTGATGTAGGGTTTATTGAGTCATCCGAAAAATTATCGTTACGCGCAGCTCGCCGATATGACAAGATGGTGGAGGATATAGAATCAGGAAATATTAAAACAAAATCATTTACATCGGTGAAAGATCTGATGGCCGATCTCAATTCATGACTATTGAACGAACTCCGTCTTTTAAAAAAGCCTACAAAAAGCGTATCGCTTCAAATTCCAAACTAGTTCACGCAGTAATCCAACGAATACGACTTTTTGACGAAAATCCATTTCATCCAATCTTACACAATCATCCATTAACTGGATCGCTTCAAGGATTTCGATCCTTTTCCATTACTGGTGATTTTCGAATTATTTATCAGCCAATGAATGAAACGAAGGTGCGCTTCTTGGATATTGGAACCCATAATCAGGTGTACTAAATCACGGAAATGCGACGATTCTGAAACCGTGAGATCGAGAATTCCCCGCCTGCATCACATTTTGTGATGTACATAACATACCTATTGCAAAATAGAAATAAATCACTATAATCAGGGCAAGATGGCAACACAAACTGTTCGTATCAGAATAGGCAATCATACAGATGCAGTACTTTCTCGTAAACGATTTCGATTAATCGCGAGGAGTGCCCTAAAAAATTTAAGAGAATCTTCACCTACGATTGTTCATACATCATGGTACGATGAAATGGAACGTAAACGTAGAGCTGTTGTAAGAGACTTGTATGGCGAACTTCATAATAAGGGAGATTGGGAGAGAACCGAATAATCTCCCTTCTTCCTTAATCCTTCAAAGTACGATATAATACGTCTTATGAAACTCTCTTTTGCTTCCAAAAATCAACCCGACGTACCTCCACAGCCAGACATCATTCTCGCTTCACAATCCGTAGGCCGCAAAGGACTTCTCGAAAAGCTTGGGCTTCGCTTCCGTGTCGTCGTCACCCGTGT
Organism: uncultured Gammaproteobacteria bacterium; assembly: GCA_964367095.1. GTDB lineage: Bacteria > Patescibacteriota > Microgenomatia > UBA10105 > UBA927 > UBA927. The sequence goes on from CAYIXE010000041.1 coordinate 2,573, forward strand.
TGACGAAGACAAAATCGTCGATGCCAATCCGATGAAAATGATCCAAAAACGTGCACAAGCCAAAGCTGACGAAGTAGTTCATAATCCAAGAGTCTACATGGTGCCGGAAGACCGAGACGTGGTCATAATCGCTGCCGACTCTATGGCAATCATTGGCAAGAAAACATATGGCAAAGCTATGGATCGCGACGACGCCAAACGCATCATCAAAGAACTCATGGATAAATCCCACACATTCGTGACCGCACTTACCGTCTGCCATATCGCCATGGGGCAGCTGAAGAAAACATGGACCAAAACGGTAGAAACCAAAGTAACGCTTGGTAAAATTTCACAAGCAGAACTTGACGCGTATGTAGTCCACTATGACTTTACCCGCTTTGCGGCAGGCTATGCGTTAAACGAAACACCGTGGGATTTGGTAACCAAAATTGATGGTTCGTATACTAATGTTGTGGGTCTTCCTTTTGAAGCACTCCTTCCTATATTACGTACACTCAAAATCATCGACGCCCCTGCCCCAGAAAAATAACCCTGACAGGGTTCAACCCTGTCAACATCTAATCTCGACTATCGCCATGGAAAATTTGCTTTTCTTGGATATCTCGAAGAACAATATCCTTCTAAATTATTTCCAAACTCACGCATTTTCTTTGTTCTTGCCGCTGTGAGACAGGCTTTCGCATCTTGCATATCTAAACCAATAAATTCCGAATTTTTTAAAAGATCGTTTAATGAAAATCCACCTGATAAAAGCCTTTCTCTATAAGCACCTTCTGTTACTGCCTTTGAAACAACTAATGCTACTGCATTTATAGTCATATTTGTATTATATCAAAGTATATACATCTAGTCTATTTTTAATTTTATTGACAAGTCAAATCTTGTAGGCCTTGTCAGTCTATATTCTCATTTTGATATTTTAGAGCCATGGCTCTAAAATTTCAAAACTTCATTCAGGGTTATTTTCATAAATAGAATACTATTTTCCATGATACAATATTAATCTTATGGAATCGTTATATGTAAAGATTGACAGATCAAAAATCCTCTCCCAGCTCGTGCCTTTAGCATTGACGGGCGTTGTCATGGCAGTCTTTATCGCCATTTTACATGGCGCACTTCTTATCTTTAACGCGGTCCCCTTTTCTGAACCAATCACTATGCAATTTCGCTGGATCGATGTCTTGATCGGCGCGACGATATATTTAAAAACCAGCATCGACTTTGCTATTTTTATTGGTCGATTAATGGCGGCCAACCCCGGATGGCGCTCGCGTGTGGCAATAGAAATCGGTACAGCTGCCGGCAATGCGTTTGGCACAATCCTTGTCATCGGCATGTGGGTGCTTTTAAAACACGTCGATATTTTACTGGCACTGATGGTCTTTGTGGCATCGCTTGTCCTCTTTGAACTGGCTCATGGAAGCCTTGAACATTTCACCAGTTGGGGGGCCGAGAGTCCTGAGCGCAGTCGAAGGATCTCAATAAAAAAAGTAATATTTCTTGGACTTCACGGCTTTTTAGATCGCATTAAAAAACTCATTGATCCTATACTTTCCCGCGTCATGCCGGATTTAGGAGAAAAAATGAAAGGAAAATCAACGCTTGACTGGAATGTAAGATGATCTCTCAATTTTCCTAAAAGATGATTTCTCAATTTTCACATCAGCAAGACCTTTAGTATGCTTGACTGATTGTAACGTAAATACAAAGCTCAATGAGCAGGTTGTAGGCTTTTTGCCTATAAGAATTTAAACCGTGCAAATTGAGAAATCAAAAAACGACGTAAATTGAGAGATCACTTTACACAACGCTTGACTGGAAACATCTATTGAAATTTTCAACCTCTGTGCCTTTTATTTTGGGGCTTGATGATTTTGCCGGCTACGTACCGCTCTTTACCGTGGTCAACGTTTACGGGTTTGCCATAGGCGTCATCGCATCACACACAATCCTCAACATCGCACTCTTTCTCTCACCGCAAAAAACTATTGTGATAGTGAAAAATGAAATTGTGTCATTCCTGGGAGCTCTCGCCTTCATCGGACTGGGGGTATATGGATTGGTGGAGACTGTAAAAATTATTTCTCACGCCCTATAAATCATCTACATGCCCCATATATATCTCTGGTAATATAAATCCTTTCAGTCGTATGCCATGTTCAAAAAGCAATGTATTCGCCCGTCTATTATCAATCTGCGCTTGTGTTCGAAGTATATTTGCTGTTTCATGACGTGTGGATGAACTTTGAAGTTCATCCCATACCTCATGCGTTATTACTGCTTGTTCAATCGCGTTTTTTAACGCTTCAATTTCTTCTCGACGTTTCCCTTTAAGGTGTACTATTTGCTTGTTATCATCATTGCCAATAGTTACCTCTTGATGCCACATTCGCCAGATAAATCTACCATCACTTGTCGGTGGTGTCGTATGAACTTTTGGACGATTTTCGTTAGAATTGATTGTCATAGTGTCTTTACTATCATCTACATGGTGATTTTACTTTCGCCCTACGACTCGCCGCAACCCTTTCACTTTGACATGATGCTCTTTCCACCCTTCTTCTACTTCCTCAATCCTATCTATAAATGTCCTAAAAAAATATGAATTAGGATCACCATTTGGAAAAATGAGTGAACTTTCTTTGGGATCAGCGATGGCGTTCAAGGCGCCACGTGCCGTAAGCCACGCCTCTATACCTGATTGAACACCTTCTAAATCTTCTTTCGTCCGCGCTGTAGCGATAACAGTTCTTAGCGGTCGATCCTTAATTTGAACCTCAAACGACTGTATCACTCCTCGTATGAATCTGCGTTTTTCCGGACTACCAAGTGGTACAACTTTCATAATGTGCAAATAATACTCTCTCTCACATCTGTTTGCAAATAGTTAAAATAATTCCGAAGGGGTGAAGATGAGCCCGATTTCTTTCTTTGCGGCTTCGACACTATCTGATCGGTGCACGACATTGTGAGGCTTATCTACTCCATAGTCTTTACGTATTGTGCCAACAAGTGCTTCTGTTGGATCAGTCGGGCCGCAAATATCAAAAACTTTCTGTATCGCGCCTTCGCCGGATAATACCATCGCAACGATCGGGCAACTCATCATTTGAGAAGATAATTCTTGGAAAAATGGCTTATCTTTGTGATGGCTGTACCAAACATCTAAAATGGGTTGTGTAAATTGAACTAATTTGAGTCCTGACAACATCAATCCTGCTCGCTCAAATCGATCGATAATTTGACCGACTACTTTCTTCTCCATCCCGTCTGGCTTTATAAGGACTACTGTTTGTTCTGTCATAAATATAGTATACCGTATTGTTTTGAAAAAAACATAATAGACGAAATTAACAATTTTATACTATTTCTTATCTAATTCTTGTTGACTTATAAATCGATATCCAATATTACGCATACCAACAACTCTGCCAGGATATATTTGTTTCAAACGCCAAATACTTACATCAACTGATGCTAGAGCATATCCTAAATCTTCCGCGATTTGGAAAGGTGTAATAAAACCCAGCCTCATAGCCATGCCCACTCGCACATCTCCTGAAGATAGCTTACGTTCTTTTATTATTGTCATATTATCTTTTCGCCATTTGCGGCAACGTCATTTCCGGATCAAAAACTCGTTTGTTGACTTCACGTTCAAGGATGGCAAACACCTCCTCTTTTGACTTCATGCCATCGATTTTAATCATTGATCCTTTTTGCTGCAAAAATTCAACCACCGGCTCGACATGTGTTTTATACTCATTTAACCGCACTGCATGAATTTGAGGCGTGTCATCTACGCGTCCTTCATCGCGCGCCGCACTTCTAAAAAACGTTTCTTTATCCGTGGTATCAATGTGTGCAATAAGCAATCGAGCACCCAGATATTTAGAGATCTTATTAAATCCGTCCAATTGTTCAAAACTACGCGGCGAACCTGCAATGACTAATAGCTTTTTTCCGTCAGAAATTTGTTCTTTAATGACAGCGCTTAACATCTCTACAATCTCAGGATCAGGTAATTTAATACCATTCTTTTCCATTTCAATGTATGGTCCGATCAATGGCCAAAACCGATGTGTTTCCCCCTCTTCGCGTACCGCACGGATGATATGACCGGTAGAAATTTTGACTGCCTCAGGATGGGCTGCGACGAGAAGATCGGCTTGTGTATCTTTGCCGGCGAGAGGTTTACCGATAATAGCAAAAATTGTCGGCTGCACAGAACGTGAGTATACCCTATAGTGCACTTTCACGCAACAATCAGTTGATTTAAAAATTTAGCCTCGAAAGGCCTGGCCTTTTGAGGCTAAAATTTCAATAACCATTCAACATCCAAAAAGATACTCTTCTGATATCTCCTGTCCCCTCTGCTTTCATTTTCAAAATTTCCAACACGCTTCGACTTCCATCGTCAGGAGCACTTGTTGGAAACGCAAGCCAGGGTGTTCGGTTAGTTTCTCTGGCTCTTGCAATAGCATCTTTCCACCCACAAATTATAATAAGTGGCTCCATAACCGTAGTTGTTACCATCCGACCAGGACGAATCATGCTCGCTGCGGCTCCCAACTCCGCTGCTACCTGAATACGTTCTGAAAACGGAATGTTTACTGTAAAGTGGGGCTGGTGAAAAAGTGGAATAAAGACATCACGTCTGTCCGGCTTCATACGAGCAATGAATATAAAAAGGTAAATTACAAACTCTTTATATTTTGAGCAGCTCTACCAACTTTTCCTCTCTTGGCTTGTTCCACACTAAAGACATGTTGAGCGTCT
>CAYIXE010000042.1:0-7074 GCA_964367095.1 uncultured Gammaproteobacteria bacterium
TGCTCAAACGCATTGCGAAAGAATATGCCTAAACTTTTAAAACAGGCTCTTAGATAAAATTGTGTGAGGATGTCTTTTGTTTGGAGTACCAATTCCAAAAATTGCTTCTGTCGAATGCTAAGCCCTGTTCCTTTTTCCATCTTTTCTGCCATAAGAAGAATTCTAACACTTTTTGCTTGTCCGGATCGAGACGATCTTTAATTTTCGGCCAGGCAGATCGCACTTCCTGTTCATTTAACTTCTCTCCATCTAGGCCATAGTTAATAAGCTACGTCAGTCGCCAAAGTTTATATTCTTTGGGATGAAGTTTTTTAAATTGTTTCTCGTCTGTGTTCCAGTTAAGCATGGGTTGATTATAACACGCTGACAGAGAACTATTTACAGTAACGGCGTACCGATTGATTTTATGGTAAAATATATATCTCACATTTATGAAACATGTTGTTACAGCAATCTTAATTATCGTTTTATCCGTAAGCTTAATCGCCGTAGCTTTTACGATACGGCAGGCAGAAGGCGAAAGAGAACGTCTCACAAACGACTTACAATACCGCTCCAGACTACTCGCAGAGAGCTTTAAGGAGACGATAGAGCCAAATTTCGTCAATAAGTCTGAGTCATATCTTCAGACGATTGTTGAGCGCTTTGCTAATCGTGAACGTTTTGCGGGATTAGCAGTATATGACCACACCGGCTTTCTTATCGCAGGATCTTCCAGTTTGCCGGCAAGCGGATCAGGGGTGCAAAAAATCGCCGATGATGTGATGGATGAAGATACGGCTGATGGTGATTTTGTCCAGACGGAAGGCAAAACATTATATGTGTTGGCAACTCCCCTTCGCGATGAACAGAGCGTTGTCGGTGCGCTTATCGTTGCTCAAAATGCAAATTATATTGATACACGCGTTTTAGAAATATGGAAAAACAATCTGACACGGTTGTTTGTGCAAATATTGTTATTAGCTATCGCTTTATTTCTTATTATCCGTTGGTTGATCTTTGAACCTGTTCGAAACATGGCAGCATCAATTCGTCTTGCCAGAACAGGCAACACTGATGCGGAGCACATATTATCAGCATCTTCTCTCTTTCAACCCGTCACCGCCGAGGTGGCCTCCATGAAACAAAGTCTTATTGAGGCTCGATTGGCCGCGACAGAAGAAGCACGGTCGAGCTTAGAAAAAATGGATGCTCCGTGGACGGCGGAACGCCTAAAAGAGTTTATCCGCAATACGGCAAAAGACAGAAAAATAGTGATCGTCTCAAATCGTGAACCGTATATTCATACAAAAGTCGGAAGTAAAATCACTTCGTATACTCCGGCAAGCGGAATGGCTACCGCATTGGAACCCGTCGCCAGAGCCGCAAGCGGCATTTGGATTGCCCACGGAAGCGGAGATGCGGACCGACAGGTGGTAGATACGCACGATCGGATAGCTGTTCCGCCTGACGATCCTAAGTATACTCTCCGGCGCGTGTGGCTCTCTGACGAAGAAGAAAAGCTATATTATGATGGATTTTGCAACGAAGGATTATGGCCACTGTGCCATACCGCATATACCCGTCCCGTGTTTCGCAAAGAAGATTGGGAAGAATATCAACGCGTAAACGCCAAGTTCGCCCAGGCATTACTTTCAGAAATACGCAGTGATAAAAAACCCATTATCCTTGTGCAGGATTTCCATTTTGCCCTACTGCCAAAAATGATTAAAAACAGCCGGCGCGATGCGACAGTAGGATTATTTTGGCATGTGCCATGGGTAAGCGCAGAATCTTTTAGCGTTTGTCCCTGGAAAAAAGAAATTCTTGACGGAATGCTCGGAGCTGACCTTATCGGATTTCACACCCAGCTCCACTGTAATAACTTTATTGAAACGGTGGGACGCGAACTGGAGTCACTCATAGATTTTGAGCAATTCTCCGTTACCCGCCACAATCATGCGTCTTTTATAAAACCATTTCCTATAAGTATTGCATTTTCCAATGGCTACCAATCCCGTACTCCCGACGCCGCGAATGTTGCCAAACAAAAAAATTTTCTTAAGCTTGCAGGGGTCACGACGAAACACGTCGTTTTAGGAGTAGATCGGTTGGATTATACCAAAGGAATTCTCGAGAGACTCAAGGCTATCGAAATAGTTCTTTCCCGCTATCCGCAATACCAGGAAGAATTTACATTTGTGCAAATAGCAGCGCCTACAAGAACAAAAGTCAAAAGGTACCGTGAGTTTGAACAGGAAGTAATAAAAGAAGTGGAACGCATTAATAATCGGTTTAAAACCCGCACGTGGAAACCCATTCTATTCATAGAACGGCATCACGGACATGAGGAAATAAACCAGTGGTATCAAAATGCCGACGTTTGCCTTGTGACGTCTTTACATGACGGCATGAATCTAGTTGCTAAAGAGTTTGTTGCGGCGCGAGATGACAATAAAGGAGTACTAGTCCTCAGCCAATTTGCCGGAGCCTCCAAAGAACTCAAACACGCGCTCATCATCAATCCATATAATGGAGAACAAACTGCTGAGGCTATCCATACTGCTCTGTCTATGTCGCTCTCCGAACAGATGAAACGCATGAAAAAATTACGGGATGCAGTCCGCCGGCACAATGTCTACCGATGGTCTGCTGAATACCTACGGACGATGATAAACTTGAGTTAACCGTTTTTCATTATGAAAGTTGCTATACTTTGTTCAAATTACGCCAACATTGATCGTCATACCAAAAAAGGGACCGAAATATTCTCCTATTTTTTTATCCCAGCGCTCGCCACATATGCTCCCCATATACAGATTACGACATTTGCTTCCGGCGCTTCCGATGTTCCAACAAAAATAGAAAGCATCGCTCGTGAACCGTCCGCTTCTGACCCAGAGATTATTACTCACAACAAACACATCATGTTCGAATTGGCGCTTCTTTCCAAAGCATTCACCATGCAGGATCAGTTCGACCTATACCATGTCCATATTGGAGACGGCGACCTTATTATGCCGTTTCTCCCGTTTGTCAACAAACCCATTCTTATCACGCTCCATCATATTTATAATGCGAATCACACGCGTACTTATTTCTCCTTATTTTCCAAGTACCGCCATGTGTTTTTTGTTTCTGCAAGCGACTCCCAGCGTAAATTGTTACCTGACCTTAATTACGCTGCGACAATCCATCATGGGATAGACGAAAAAAATTTCCCGTTTGATCCAACAGGAGGCGACAGCATGATGTGGGCTGGCAGGGCTATCCCGGAAAAAGGTTTAGATACAGTTATCCAAATAGCTACCAAAACCAAGCGCACGACTAAACTTTTTGCCATCAAAAAAAGTGAAACACACAGATGGTTTTCCGATAACATTCTGACACAAATCGAAACTGCCAGAAAAACAACGAGCATCCGCCTTGAATTGGATCGGGAACGCATGAAACTAATTCCAGAGTATCAATCCAGCAAACTTTTTCTGTATCCCATTCGCCAAGAAGAAGCCTTTGGACTGGTGCTGGTCGAAGCGATGGCTTGCGGAACACCCGTCGTAGCATTTGCCCTAGGATCGATACCGGAAATCATCCAAGATGGAAAAACAGGCTTTATCGTTAATCCATCAGACGAAGACATCAGGGGTGATTGGATTATCAAAAAAACCGGCACGGAAGGACTACAGGAAGCGGTTGAAAGGATATATTCCATGCCGCAGGAGGTATATAAAATAATGCGGCAGCAGTGCAGAAACCATATCGAAAAAAACTTTACTGTTAAACGCATGGTGCATGCGTATGAAAAAGTCTATAGAGACATTCTTGCCTATAGATAAAGAGGCACATCAATATTGTGAAGCGTACCTGATTTAGGTACAATCAAATACGCATATGGAACTAGACGACGGCTTACCATACCAACGTACTCATTCCCCGTAATCCCCGAGGCTTGGAGCCTTGCGGAAAGCGGGTTCCAAAGCTATGACAAAAATTATCAGTCTCATCATCTTTCTTGCAGGATATATTGCCATCTCCCAAGAGCATGTTCTCAACATCAGCAAAACTGCCATCAGTTTACTTTTGGGTGTGTCGTTATGGATGCTGGTCATCGTTGGTGGTCAAAATGATGTTGAACATGCGCTGCTAGAATCCGGTGCAGAAATCTTCGGGTTGGTCATATTTCTTCTCTCTGCCATGACGCTCGTGGAAATACTTACCCATTATGGACTGTTTGATGTGATCTACTCCAAACTAGTACGCATGCATCTTAAAGATAAAGCGCAGTTTATTATTTTATCCTTCCTCACGTTCATCTTTTCCGCGTTTCTTGATAACCTCACAACCACCATCGTATTTTTGCAAATCGCCGGACGGTTTTTCCGAGGACAAAACCTTGTCAGGGCGAGTGCTGCTATTGTGATAGCAGCAAACGCCGGCGGTGCGTTTTCACCTATTGGAGATGTCACCACAACCATGCTCTGGCTCGCAAATAAATTCACGGCATCGGCGGTTATCACCCAAAGCATACTCCCATCACTCACTGTATTTTTTGTCAGCACATTTTTTTTGAGCCAACACATCGCCACGGATACGAAGGATATTGTTGAACGTCCGATACGGATCGGTAAAATTGAGTGGCTGATTATTTCACTCTGCCTTTTCTCCTTTACACTACCGCTTGTGATGACCACACTTCATTTTCCGCCATACATCGGCCTTCTGTTGGGACTTGGCATTGTCTGGTTTACTGTAGATACCGTCAAACACCGACTGCCGGAGCGGACGTCACTCATGATGTCTATAGAAAAGTTTTTCCAAAAGACCGATATTGCCAGTCTCTACTTTTTCATCGGCATCCTACTTTCCATCAGTGCTCTTCGCCATATCGGGCTTCTGGATGACATTTCCAAAGCAATCTTTGCAAGTGCCCAAACAAATCACATTATTGCCGGAAATGTCGTCATCGGTGCGCTTTCTGCGGTCTTTGACAATATTCCTCTGACAGCCGCAGCTATTGATATCGTCAAGACAACCGATCCACGGCTTTGGGTGCTCCTCGCATTTACTGTGGGTGTAGGAGGATCAATTCTTTCTATTGGCTCGGCTCCGGGAATCATCGCCATGTCGATGGTGAAGGAGTTAACATTTGCAACCTATTTGAAAATAGCCACGCTTCCAACCATCGCTGCCTATATTCTCGGGATCATTGTGTGGGTCATTCAATTTTCTATTTTCAAATAGTCTGATACAGTAATAGGATCATGAAAAAACACCTGTCCAAAATACAAAAGAAACACACGTATATTAATTTATTACTTGTAGCCATCGGTATTCTCTTTGCCCTTCTTCTTTCCCGGTATGAACCGTTTCAAACATTCCTATTTAGCCTTGGTGACTACGGATACATCGGCGCATTTATCGCAGGCATGCTCTTTGTGTCGACCTTCACCGTTGCAACCTCGGCACTTATCCTGCTTATTCTTGCCGAAAAACTCATTCCCATAGAGATAGGACTGATTGCAGGGCTTGGTGCAGTCTTCGGAGATCTGACTATCTTTCATGTTGTAAAAGACGGACTATTAGACGAAGTGGAAGATATCTACAACCGCTTTGGAGGGAAACGAGTCTCGCGCATCCTTCATGTCAAAGCGTTCCGCTGGATGCTTCCCGTCCTCGGCGCCATTATCATCGCCTCGCCGTTTCCGGACGAGTTGGGTATAAGTCTCATGGGAATATCCAAAATGAATACCATTCGGTTTGCAATTCTCTCCTTTGTCCTCAATTCAATAGGGATATTCCTCATAGTATCAGCTTCAACAATCATTAAGCCATAAGTTCTAATCCCTTTCCCTATCAGCCTCAGGCTAAATAACATTTTGAATTAGCCCTCCTCATCTTTCCGTTTGCCTCAATACTGCACTATCCGTGCGCGGCTCACGGAGCGATGTCAGGAGGGCATTGTCGTTTCTAAGCTCTCCCTCGACAAGCTCGGGATCGCAAAGAAACGTCAATGCGGAGGAGACAGGACTCCATTCAATAAACTCAGGGTTAACTTCTCGTCCTGTCTATGGTTGCCCACCATATCTTAGCATTCGCCTTTTCAGTACTATTCGTACACGGCTCATGCTGCGATTGTTGGTGGGCATTGTCGATTTCTATCCTCGTCCACATGAATTGACTCGGTAAGAAACGTCAATGCGGAGAACTATTTACAGTGGTGAGCTTGTCGAACCATAACCTATTTTAAGACTACTGGGCTTCCCCCAGAGCAATTGAATTATAGCCTAAATCTCGTGGCTTTATAAATGTTATTTGCGTTTAATGAACTAATTGTTATAATAACAGCGATATGATAGCAAAATCCGCTGATTTGATCGAGTCGATTCATCCAAATCCGAATGCAACTGAGCATACGCTCGATAGGGGTTCTATTGTAAATGTTCAAAGAGTTAGTGGTCGAGGCCTAGCGATGTTTGTTGTGGAGGAGCCTAATAAAGCTAGAAAACTATTTAAAGCAAAACCAGCAGAAACAGTCGGGGTTATTTCAGATAAGCCGTCTTTGTTTGGATTATCACTTTTATTTGTTGAAGACATGCCAGAGCCTCATCAATCAAAATGGAGAACAGAGCTTGCTTCACACATGGTTAAATAAAAATTTATTTTCCCAAATTTATTCTAACTTCGTTCCTGCAGAAGCACTATTAATTCACCACACACTGGACTACAAGGTTCGAGTCCCGTTCCTTTTAGTCGTCATAGTTTTAACGAGGGCGACCTATCAACTTTAAACCTAAATGTTTCTTGAATCAGCCCTCCCCATCTTACCGTTCGCCTCAATACTGCATATTCGCCCGCCTTGCCGGCGAGGCAGGTAGCTCGGCTCACGGAGCGATGTTAGGAGGGCATTGTCGGTTTGTAAGATCACAAATAAGAATTTGTTTGCTAACAAACGTCAATGCGGAGCATACGGGTCTGGAACCCAACTGTCCTTATAGCTGTTACCTCACCGGATCCCAGAAAGTAAAACCACTCCAATAAAAATAATGAAACTCACACGGGCTGAAGCCCGTGGTTTCTAAGCGGATGCAAGCACAG
>CAYIXE010000043.1:0-6776 GCA_964367095.1 uncultured Gammaproteobacteria bacterium
AGAGAAAATCGACACAATTCAATTGTACTTTCAACAGAATTTCCGTGTCATGATCAATTACTTCATAGTAATTCGCGATTACGGCCCTATGTGCCGCACCGATACATTCAAGTTATTATCGGATGTGGTCTTATCGGGAAAAAGGATTGAGCTTTTGCTCGGTCACAGCCGTAGCGGGAGCCGCTGTCGACGCCTGTCCCACAAGCGGGAACGTAGAAAGCGTATCTATAAATGCCAGTTCACTTTCCGAAAGTGGGGTCAATACCGAAGAAGTACCACCCAATTGCGACACATACGGTTCATAAAACGCATCCATGGATAGGGTGACGGTCAATTCTTGATCACTCTTTGAAAATATAATAGAAAACAATCGAATACGCATAAGCCTGCGCACCGCGGGTGCTAGCATAATAAACTGCTGAATCGAAGATTCTGTACCAGAAACAGTAACCGTAAAGGGGACAATATGACTTCCAACTTTTTTCTCTGATGCGGATTGTTTTCCTGCGGAAGACGAGGCGACACTGCCTCCTGTAACCGTCATATCAATTATCTTCACACCAGCCGTTTCGGCGACTGCTTCTACAGTGCTAAACAAACTCGGAAGACCCTTGTCTCCCGGAACAGCCGAAAGGACCACTGCTAATTTTTGTTTCAGATCTTCTTCAGTGTAACTATCAAGCAAGGCTGTTTTATCTTTAAGCATTGCATTATCCTTTGTCAGAGCTGAGACAGAGATAAGCATTTCTTTGACTTTTTGTATTGATGGAATGACGCCGCCAATCACCGCACTGATACAAAACAACAATACAGCAATCGATATTGCTATACTTTGATAGGTTCGTAGTATATTTTTGATATCCATACAGTTTCTATAAATTCGCAATAAATGAAAGCGAAAGCTGAACGATTCCCGTCTCTTTCAGGTAAAAAGACATCATTTGCGGATTACGAAGCGTTTTCTCTTCTGTTGCAACGAGCACGTTTGCAATAGTTAAAACCGCATCCTCTACAGAGGGAAGCTCAAGAGACACTGTTGATCGTCCTACATCATCTATAGACAAACTCGTGTAGTAGTTTTGGGGGGCGAGAGTTTGTAAAAGTGGAAAAAGCTTGCCATAAGGCTTGGCTGCTTCAAGTGCTTTTGATGCTATGACTGAACGTTGTTTTAAGGAAACGAGCAGGCCTTCTTTCACCATGTCTTGTTGGATAAGAGTACGTAATTCTTCCTTAATAGCTTCGAGTTGTTTCTGCTTCGACAAACCAAAAAAATAAACTGCCCCTATGATAAACCCAATGCTAAAAAGTCCTCCAAGCGCCCACCATGTGAGTTTGGTGAGCGTGAGTTCGAGCGGGCCTAGCCTTGCCTTAGTGCCCGACGCGTCTTTCATCAAATTAATTTCTTCTTTAGCCATAAAACAGCCTACTATTCACGAAGTGCCAATCCTGCCGCTACGGCAAAGGTCGTCCCTTCGCTATCTAAAACGCGAAACCGTTGATCCCGTACAATATTTACCCATGGATTGGCAAGCTGTACTTCAATGCCGAGCGCCTCTGCTATGTAGACTACCATCCCCGGCAATTTCGCGGTTCCACCGGAAAGAACGACTGCATCAATTTTATCGCCGTTATATTTTTGGGAATAAAAGGCCATCGCCCGTTTCATCTCCATTATTATGGTATCCATAATGGGTTTGACAAGCGTCACGATTTTTCCCTGTAGTGTATTTTGCGCTACTCCATAGGTGCGTTTAAACTCTTCTGCCTGAGCGCTGTTGAAATCAAGACCAGACACGAGCGCGCGGGACAGCGCCTCTCCTCCAGCTGAAATGGATCGGGTGAAAGCAATAATTCCGCCGCGAAGTATTGCTAAATCGGTCGTAAGTGCGCCAAGAGACGCCAAAAGGACCGCGCCTTTAATGTTTGCTACTGATCCAGCAAGCGACCGTGACGTCGAAATGATTTCTGATTCGGCAGCTATGGGGATAAGCTCTGCCATCTCAACGATGGAGAGATATTTTTCCAAAAGTGTCTTAGGGCACGCGACCAACAACACGTCCATCTTGTCAGTGCCTGTTTCCTTGGCGTCACGAAGAATTGAATAATCTATATTTACCTGATCAAGCGGCAAAGGAATATATTGCTCAGCCTCCCAGTTTATCGCTGAGGAGAGCTCACGGGTGGAAAGTGTAGGCACTTCTATGACGCGGGTAAACACCTGAGATTCAGGAAGGGCGATAGCCACAGAACTTGTTTTTACCCCTGTTTCCTTCATAAGCTGGCGTATGATAAAGGCGACCGCCTCATGATCAGCGGGAAGTGGAGAGGAAAGAGCTTTGGGAGGTGTGGGTATAGATCCTGCGGCAAGAAGTATTTTATTTGTAGCATCGTGTGCAATTTCGATGAGCTTTATGCTATGAGATCCGATATCCAATCCGAGCAGTGATTTTGCCATAAAGTTTTCTCCTTAATTAAGTATGAATTATCAGAGAAAAACTATCAAGAGGAAACAGCGACCTACTACAAAGAGGGAGAGATTTTTACTACTTTTTCAAGCACGTCTATTCTGTCTTCATGATCTTCGATTTGATCTTTGTAACCAATCACCAATGCCACCTCATCCCGCATATCACGAATCTCTTTCAAGATGGCATCTTTAAATTTAATAATATCTTCTTTATTTGCATATCCCTTTAGATCATCTTTAGTTGCAAATTTGGTTAGATCATCTTTGGTTGCAAATTTCTCATCTTGACGCTTCTCCATAGCGACAAGATCTTCCTTTGTTGCAAAAACTTTTTTCAACTTGATGATATCAGCATTCGTTATCATATATTCAATCTATAGTGCAAACTTCACTTTGTCAATCTTTTATTTCGACAACGCGGACTGACTATAAAGCACAGCATCAAACAAAGAGGATGCAGATTTGTATTGTTGATACACCACAATTTTTCTGGTCGTTCCCGAGGCGACAGCGCCTGTGGACTCTATGCGTTTGGCTTGAAGCGGCAGCGTGCCCAAAAGGGGATCAAATGAAATATTCGTTGCATTGTAAATGGGACGAATACGAAGCGTCAGAAGCGTATCCGTCGCGACATTGATGCCAAAGTCCGTCAAAAAATTCATTGATTTGACATAGACGTTTGACTTTCCGCATCCGACTCCGGTTGATGTAGGAAGAGAAAAGTTATTGGTACGCGTTGCCGCTTGTGCATCATACGCCCCTCGGGCCATGTAATACGCTCCACCGCGTTTATAGACTACGGCGACAGAAAGAGCCGGAACCGTTGCCTCCTGACTCCAGCAAAGATTGACAAGATTCGTACGAAATGACGTGCTCTCATTGAGACTGCCGTCTGCATTATGATCCACCAACCAGAGCGTTTCAGTATTTGACGTCGTCGTTTGTTTGGAAAACTCGTATATACCGGCCGCCCCTCCAATATTGGTAACCGTTACGGAAAATTGAGCCCCGCCTGATAGTACCTCAGCCGAATTAATGCCGCTTTTAAGAGCCGACTCTATCCCAGCTTCTGCGGCATTAAATGCACGGGCCGAGTCCTCAAGCTGCGTCGTTATTGCAGTATTTGTCGTCGTCCGGCCGATAAAGGCCAACACTAACGTAATCGCGACCGTAAGAACAAGAAGTGTTATAAGCACTATCTGCCCCTTTTGCTTTATATCGATGTGTCCTGTCTTTCTTTTCATATCTTTATTTTCTTATCTTTCTTTCGAACTAACGAAGTAACGAATTAACGAATTAACCAATTTACGGTGCCACCTCCTGCCAGCTTACTGACGTATCTTTCATCGAGTCGGGAAGGGTAAAAAGTAATTGCGGATCGTAGATAAATAGTTCAGCCGAGGAAGCCGTGTTTGCCCCAACCAGCTCTAAGTCTCTCTCTAAAAGAAAATTGCCTGCAATAAACATTCCCTTGCCTACAAATCGTTCTGATCCTGAGCTTGTCGAAGGACCTGTCTGAAACGTGCCGGTCGGGGACACGATGTACATGCCATCCAATACTGACGCAGTGGAGAGTGCACTCACGCCGACCGTCGAGTTGACGATGATATTCCCATTCACGATAAACGCGACAAATCCATCTCCGGTTATATTTATTTTGCCGCCAATTGTCACATTGCCGGTCACGATAAAGATGATAGTTTCGCCGGTTGTCACCGTCCAATCGCCAAAGGTCGTCATATCTCCCGCTATATAGTGGGGCTTGGCACGGGATGCGGGCTTTGCGACGGACAAAAGATTGGGAAACGAATTATTATCAGTGGCAGTTGGCGCGCCAAACCTGCGATAAAAATAATCATAATAATCAATCGCTACCCGTGTGGCGTTTACCTGCCAGTTTTTTGAAGACACCAGCGTACCGCCTGTGGATAAGGGAGAACTATCCAAATCATACGACGTACCATATGTCACTATCCCCGGATATCCGCCTGTGCCATTACTGCTAAACACCCTAGGTGTGACGTTTGGGATATAGGATCGCAGGTTGCCGGAGGCATACACGTCTCCACCTTGCGTCTGAAGCCACGCGGTCCCCAACGTGTATCCGATGTCCCATGCAATCGTCTGATTGGCTCCCAAAGTCTGTGACAATCCCTCGCCCGTCGTACCGATTGTAATATTGGTCCAGCACGGACGCGCATACGCCCAATTGGCAGTGGGAGGCACAGGACTCAGGGAATACCAGCCGGCGAGAATATTTGCAAACGTCACATAATTTGCACCACTTTGGGTTTGAGCGGGAGGCTGGCTGGCAGAGGAAGCGGAAAATTGAAATGTGGTGCCATTTATCTGCCCCGCAGTAATCGGCACGGCTTTAATCGCCGCACAGCTTGTGTCCGCAGCGGTTATCTGTACCGCGCGCGCGGTAATCGTACCTACGGGTATAGGTGTCGGAGTTGGCGGTATAGGAGTAGGTGTTGCAGTCGAGACACAGGCATAGGTAGTATAGTTGGATTGTGAGCAAAGCACTTCATCATCCGTACATACTTTCCTACACACCTCTCTTCCCTGTTTCCATTCACATACCTGCTCACACGTACCTTTGATTGTTGTCTGTCTGCAACATCCGGTTATTAGCGTAGCATTTCCCATCACATAGCCCTGTTCTCCCGAAGAACATACCGTACTTAATGGTTGGGTATAATCCACAACGGTTCCTCCTGAACAATTGTTATTACCACTCGGATCCGGTCCCCCCCCACACGATTTGCACCTACCCTGATTGTCGACGCCACACTGACATTCTGAGCCAGGAACAAGGCATTTTATCGATTGAACCTCAATACAATCATGAGGACATCCCCCATTTGGACAGAGTGGATTCGGTGGATCAATTTGACAACATAACGATTTTGTCGGTACGCATATTAAATCGCCTCCACAAGCACTGCAATCATTAGTACCAAAGCACTCTTGTGCATAAACATTCGTATTGGTTGTGACGAGTAGGGTGATAATACCAAATACTAGAAATAGGATATAGACTAAATTATTAAAATGCCTTCGCATACTATTTCGCCCGTTCCTCATGCTTATTACATAATAAGTTCCCTATTGAATCCAGTCAAGGATGAGAATACACTGGTACTATAATGAACAGGTTGGTGGTCTTTTTTTGCGTCATATTTGTATTCATCTCAATTATTGCAGTATTTTATTATCGTACGAAGGGGAATCAATCACCCTATCCTTTCAAAGTTTTTAATAAAAGCACTGATTGGCCCCAAGCAGGATTTTTTCTTTTGTCTGACTGCAAGTATATTCCTCCTTTTGACCTCATAAAGGATAACCAATCGTATAGAAATTATTATGCAAGCCTTTTTTTGGCTTTAGATAAAAAAATCACCTATGATCCTAATATAAATTTTTTCGTTTCCCCTTCAAAAAAGAATCTGTCTATTTATCCACACATGGCAGAAAAAAATCCAAATGTGCTATTGCAACAAAAATTGGTTTGTTTTGTTGCAATGATGGAAGACACGCCCACCGAAGGTAATGTAGCATATGAATCAAAAACTGGAAAAATAAAAGTATTACGGGTAAAAAATTACCCAGTACCCATCACAAACTAAACTTGTTAAAACTGTTCAAGAAGCGTTTTGGAATTAATTACACTTGAGAGTATTTAAAATTTCTCCCCGAAGAGTGTTAATTCTAACAGCGCCCTTACAATTTGAGTCGAAGCCTCCATTGATATGAACACCTTTTAACGCTTTAAATACTCTGTGGATGAATCCAAAATTACCTTCTGGAGAAATCGAGGCCATGGGGCCAACACCACCAGTATCATCGGCGTAAAAATACGAGGTACTCAACGTAGGCAAGTCATTGGGGTTCACGTCCAAACCCGTTATCTCAACATGCAACTCCCATTCACTCTTTCTAACATTAAAATATTTATATGTTGCTCCACCAGTACTTCCTTCAGACACTAGAAGTTTTTGTATGGATGATTCATTTGTAAAACTTTTTCTAGCCGAATCTGGTGAGGCAGCTATTGGATGGGGTAATGCAAGAGTGGGTGCAGCAAGTTTTTGATGACCATCGAATTGATCTTGAGCCTTCGAATTGATTGGATTATCGGGCCCCACACTAAAAGCTACTAATCCTAGTATTGCTAACACGTTCCTTCCTCGTTCAATATAATGTGCCATATAAACCTATAGTAACATACTTCCCTCGTTTTAACAAGCCTCAGTGCTGTCTAATCGAAGATGATACCGTACGGTGGTTTTGCATCTAACCGAAA
>CAYIXE010000044.1:0-1773 GCA_964367095.1 uncultured Gammaproteobacteria bacterium
ATATTACAAGAAGAAAAAGGGGTTTCACCAACACTTTATGTCAATTAAGCCAAAAAACCCAGGGCTGATTTACCGCCATTATTTTAACGGCTAGGTGCCGTTTTTGATACGTTACTACGTTTTTGATACGCTACTCTTTGTGGACCCGAGAGGTATCGACGCCCAAGACTACTCGGCATCCACACTCGTAAGCCATCTCGCTTTGCGGGATTGGCAACGATTGTGGACCCGAGAGGTATCGAACCTCTGACCTCTTCGATGTCAACGAAGCGCTCTACCACTGAGCTACGAGTCCATACAACATTAAATACTGTCAACGCCCTTAAGCTAACGATCCGCACGGCAATTATATCGTGTTTTCTTATCCTTGACCACTTCCTATCTGTACCCTACACTAACTATATATATGAACGGCATTAAACGCGCGATAGCTGGGTTTTTTGATTTTCTCCAAGGGATAGTGGCCGTCGCCGCAATTATGGTCATGATTTACCTTTTTATCATGTCGCCGCAGGAAATCAGCGGTTCGTCGATGACCCCGACATTTACAAACGGCGAATATATCCTCACCAACAAAGTCATTTACCGCTTTACCCTCCCGCAACGAGGAGATGTGGTCATCTTTAAATCTCCAAAAAACAAAGATGTAGACTATATAAAACGTGTCATTGGTTTGCCTGGCGAGACCATTCAACTTAAAAACGGACAGTTTTTCATAAATGGCCTTCCACTTGTCGAAAACTATGATTACAATAAGCCGGTATTTGGAGAGTCGTATATGCATGAAGGAGATGAAATCGATATTCCTAAAGACCAATATTTCTTGATTGGCGACAATAGGCCGGGAAGTTCTGACTCACGGGAATTCGGACCAATCGTCCTTGAGGATTTCATCGGGAAAGCTTTTTTTCGCTACTGGCCTACTGCCAAATCAGGCCTTGTCAGACAAGGAACCTACAATTAACCGAGCAATTCGTGGATATGCTTTAAGGATTTACTCGTGGTCTCCAAATTTCCGCGAATCACAAAGACGACGCGTGCTTCGACTTTTGATTGTGTGATTTTCACCAAACCATTCACTGATTGCGCGAGATCTTTGGCAATTTTATCTAAATCATCTGAGTGAATTCGCTCAATTTTGTGCGCTGGCCTTTGATCTGTTTGTGCCTTGAGTCTTCGGGCAAGGTCTTCTGCTCTTCGCACGGATGCGTTTTCTGAAAGAATCGTCTTATATGCATCTACCATCAGCTTAACATCATTTAACCCGGCAATCGCGCGCGCATGACCTTCGCTAATAGCTCCAGAAACCAATCCATCTTTGATAGCATCAGGCAGTGCTAACAACCGCATCGTATTTGACACGTAGGATTCACTTTTGCCGATACGCTTTGCGATCTCTGTGACCTGAAGACCAAATTCTTCTATAAGACGCTGAAAAGCAAGAGCACGATCGATGGGATTTAAGTCGACCCGCTGAACGTTTTCAACAATTGCCATCTCAAGCATCCCCCGTGCATTTGTTTCTTTGATAAGAACGGGTACGGTGGTAAGTCCTGCAATTTTTGATGCTCTCCACCGTCTTTCTCCCGCGATAATCTGATACCCTGCAGGAGTCTTTGCTACGACCAATGGCTCGATGATGCCGTGCTCTTTTATGGAATCTACCAAATCACGAAGTGCGTCTGCCGCTATAAACCCTCTTGGTTGGAGAGGATTTGGCTGTAATAAATCCAAATCAAGATGAAGAACTTGCTGCGTGTCTGACATTATGAA
>CAYIXE010000044.1:1873-6608 GCA_964367095.1 uncultured Gammaproteobacteria bacterium
ACCATATTCTATAGGTCCAACAAGAAGAGTATACCCGAGGTTTTCACACCTGTCAATAACTTTTTTCACGAACACTGTTTCTTTGCCTATTACGTACTGGGGCAGTGCTATTACTACGACCCCGCCTTTGATAAGAATTCTTATCCATTCGCGTAAACAACCGATGTACAACTTCTCTAGGCCTTTCACTATATTTTTGGCCTTCTTAAGTTCTATAACTTTTCCATAAGAAGAAGCGTTCGTGTCCCCCATATACGGCTCAGTAACTATTGCGTGTATTGGACTCGTGATACGCTCTGAAATATGGGTGGCATCATGATCATAAAATGTCATTTCAGCGTCTTTTAACGCGTAGCGCGATCGCGCCCATGCTACATTTTTTCGAGACCTCTCGATTGCAGCCGCTGAAATGTCAGCGCCAATGACGCGCCACCCCATAATAAGCGCCTCAGATAAAATTGTTCCTGTGCCGCAAAAAGGATCCAAAAGTATGGGTGACTCTATTCTTCCCATGGTCTTAACCAGAGCACTTTTGGCAATATTTACAATCATGCGCGCAACTTTCGGCGGCAACATGCCATTTTTGGGATCCGAAAATGGTCGAGAAAAATCTCGCTCATTCCATTGCTCGAAATCCTGCACCGCACGTGTCACTGCGACGTACCAAGAATCGTGCGACTCAACCAATACAAGTTCTGTCACTTTTTGCTTTGTTATAACGACACTTGAAAGTGACGTGTCATGCTTTGACTGAATAAAACGTGTATGTATCCCGCGTGCGACAAACCCAACTTTTAGTACGCGAAGCATTTGTACTGAAATAGGTTGCGTTTCACTATACGTACTCATCCCAAAAACTAATTTATTTTCTCGTACTTCTTTTGAAAGAATCGCATCAATATCCAAAACAGAGGGAAGATTGCCCGTATAAACAACTTCGGAGATTTTTATAGTACCGCCTACTATCTGCATGAGGGACAAAGCCGGAATATCTGATTCGCCAAGAATAATATCCTCTCGAAGACGTGTTATTGAAGATACGATACCGTCAAGTTCGAGTGTAGCAAGTTTCGGAGTACGCCCCAAAACAAACAAATAATGTTTCATGCCTTTACAATATCGGTAATCTCAAGGGTGGTGATACTCGCGCGAAATCCTATATGCTTACGATACCGCACTTTGGATTTGTAGCGTCGGACATGAATTTTCTCACCTTTTCCTTGCGCTTTAATCACTGCTAAAATATGAGCGCCTTTTATCAAAGGTTTCCCGAGTAAAAACTTTTTATCATCGACGATAAGAAGCACTTCATCAAATGATACTTTTGTACCCACTTCGCCATCCATGCTGGGCAAGACGAGCGAGTCGCCAATTTTGACCATGTACTGTTTTCCTTGAGCCCTGATTATTGCAAACATGAGCTCTCATTATATCGCTCAATTTAGACAATTGCAATGCTCCCATCCCGAGCACCGTGCCTATGAATAGCCAAAAGCATTCCAAACCCCAATGATATAGCCAAAATTGAACTCCCTCCGTACGAGACAAACGGCAGCGTGATACCAGTCACCGGAATAATACCCATGTTCATTCCGGCGTTTATGATAATCTGTGTCAAGACCATAGTAAAGAATCCGATAGTATACAAAAATCCAAAAGCTTTGGCATAATTCCCTTTTATGTATGGCGCGATCATCCGCCACAAAAATGTCACATAAAGAACGAATATAAAAAAGCCGCCGATAAATCCTAACTCCTCTATAAGAGTTGCAAATATAAAATCTGTATGAAATTCCGGCAAAAACCTCATATGACTTTGAGTCCCCATCCCCAATCCCTTGCCAAATAACTGTCCGCTTCCTACGGCAATCATCGCTTGCAAAGCATTATACCCAGCACCCTGCGGATCTAAACTTGGATTTACAAATGTTAATATACGACTCTGCTGATACGGTCTTAAATGCTCCCACAAAACCGGAAATAAAGTACCCCCTGCGCCTGCAATAACAAAGAGAGCAAGAATCGGAAATCCGCCCGCCACCATCATAGCGACCCACGACGACAGATAGACTATACTCGTCCCTAAATCCGGCTGTTTGAATACCAAAAGAAAAGGAACTACCCAGACAAGAAGATGTACAAACCATGTGCGCGCCAACTTAGGATTCATGACACTTATAAGTCGTGCCATATAAAGAATGATAAAGGGCTTTACTATTTCAGACGGCTGAAGCTGTTGGCTGCCAATTACTATCCATCTTGTCGCACCCCGTATTTGAGGCCCTAAATAGGAAAGGCTCAATAAAAGAATAGAAATAGCATAGCCAAACGGCGCAAACCACCAAAGGATCGCGACATCAAGTTTAGACGCCCCCCAGACAATACATCCACCAAGAATCAAAAAAATAAGCTGCTGCCAAAAGAATGCCTTATCTATGGTCAAAAGCACAAAAAGTCCCACAAAACCCAATAAAATAAGCGACAAAACCATGACCCAATCCGTGTGGGAGTTTCTTACTGTGAGAGTATGGAAAGATGCTCGGTCCATGCGATGCTATCTGAAAGCGTTTCTTTTTGTATAAATGCGATATGATCACTCTCTAAAAAAGCTCGATGATCAGTTGGCAGTGATACCGCTATATGTTCATCTATTCTACACCCTTTTTCTTTACGAAGAACCTGTATATCACGAACTAACTCCCGAGCAAGGCCGAGACTTTTCAGTTCTCCCGTTAAAACAGTATCAAACACCACATCCAAACCCTCTCCTTTTCTATACTCTACTTTTAAGACGTTTAACTCGTCTTTAAGCACTGCAAGCATGGCTTCCGACAAAACATGGTCATGAGTTATTGAAACTGACGCTAGTGGTTGACGAAGCTTTATTGAAAGCAACTTTCGTACCGCGTGCGCCTTTTCTACCACTATACGAACTGTTTTCATGTGTTCCAAAAGCATTACGTCCACCACAAATCCCTCAGTACTTGGCCATAACGAAAGATGGACAGAATCTTCGTTTTTCCATAGATTCTGATACACGCGCTCAGCTATAAATGGCGTCAAGGGCGCTAAAAGACGTGAAAGTATAGAAAGCACCCATCCTAATACAAGTTGTGACGAAACGTCTGCCGCTATACGATCACGACTCCGCCTTAAATACCACGTCGAGAGATCATCGATATATTCAAGTAATACGCGACAGGCAGAAATTGTGTCATACCCATCCATGGCAGTAGTAATCGATTGTATCGTCTCGGTAAGCCGCATCAGTATCCACTGGTCCATGACATGCGTGGCCTTTGGCATCGTTTTTGGTGGTTCGTTTTTACAATATAATTTATAAAAGGCAAAAACATTCCAAAAAATAGAAATCACTTTCTGATACATCTCTTTTACCCCATCTTGCGAAAAATTGATATTCTCAGACTTCATCACTACTGATCCCATTAAATAAAATCGTAAGGCATCGGATCCAAATTTTTCAATAAAAATTGACGGATCGGGGTAATTTTTCTTTGACTTGCTCATCTTCGTCCCATCGGTGGCAAGAATGGTCCCGGTTGTCACGGCATTTTCAAACGTATATTTACCAAATAAGGCAACTGACATGACATGAAGCGTATAAAACCATGCACGAGTTTGTGCGATGTATTCTGTGATAAATTGCGCAGGATGAATTTTTTCAAATAAGGCCGTATTTGTCTTGGGATACCCCAATGATGCAAACGGCATGCTCCCACTTTCTACCCAACAGTCAAATACCTCTGGAATTCTTTTGCCTTTTTGCGTTTTCTCATCATCGACCCACACTTCTATATCATCGACAAACTCCCGATGAATATCAGTCAATGCTTCAACCTTTTTGGGATCCACCGCCCATTTTTTCAACTCTTCTACAGATCCAATTATTCTTGTTTTGGCGTTACTGTTAACTGTTAACTGTTTACTGTTAACTTCCCTCCAAACTGGCATCGGCGTACCCCAGTAGCGAGACCTTGAGATGTTCCAGTCAGGAGCTCCCTCTAACCCCTTGCCAAACCTTCCGTCTTTTAAATGCGAAGGATACCAATTGATGTGCGCGTTTTCGCAAAGGAGCTGCGGCTTGATTTTTTGAATATTGATAAACCACGCAGGAATGGGAGCATGATAAAGCTTCGTCTCACAGCGATAACAAACAGGGACGCTGTGATTGCGATCTATTGAATGATAAATAAGTCCTCGATTCATCAAATCCTCATTCACCAAAGGATTTACTTTCAAAATATACATTCCAGCCCATGGAGTGACTTCTTGCTTTAACTTTCCCTCCTGATCGACATGCTCTATCAGTTGAATGTTATGCTTTAGCATGATCCGATAATCATCCTCGCCATACACCGCAAGCGTCACGATGCCTGTTCCCTCAGCTTCTGTCACATAGTCATCAGCGATGACCACACCGGCTCGTTCTCCGTCTTTACGAGGATAAAAGTCATAATGCAATTCAAATGTAAATTTCTCAAGATCTTTGCCTTTGTACGTCTCAACAATTACGTAAGGTTCATCTTTTAACATCGTTACTGTATTTTTCACGAGTATATAATACTCATCACCTTGTTTCACTTTTACATACTCGTGCTCTGGGTGTACTGCGAGTGCAGGAGTTGCTAATTTATTCCATGGAGTCGTTGACCAAGCCAATAAATAGGTGTTATCCAATTCGACCACTTTATACTTGTACGTCGTGCTCGGGCCT
>CAYIXE010000045.1:0-6505 GCA_964367095.1 uncultured Gammaproteobacteria bacterium
CTTAAAAAGAATGAAGGGATTCCCGCAAGCGTTATATTAGTTCACTGTACCAAAGAAACTATTACTGTATCGCTGTATCGTGTCGGTACGTGTGTGCGGGAACAAACACGAGACGTGAATGAATCAGTAGCACTTTCTCTTGAAGAGTTCTTGACGGATGATAAAGATGGTGATGTGTTGCCATCGCGAATATTACTTTACGGATTTAACACTGAGATACTTTCTCAAGTTCGAGGATTATTATTGAAGCATCAGTGGACATCAAAGGCAAATTTTTTACATTTCCCAAAGATCGAGGTTATTGAGCATGAAGACATTTTACGTGCAGTATCACTTGCAGGATCTGCTGAATTGACCTCATCAATTGATGAAAGTTCGACTGTCGTCGCGCAACCTACACAAAATATTGAAGAAGACATTGAAGATAAAGATGAACCCGAACAATCGATGCATGTCTCTTCGGAAGACGATGAAGATGTAGAGAATGTGGAAGTAGTAGGAGCACAAACGCTTGGGTTTGGTGCTCAAGATGTATTGGCCAAGCACCAAAAAGCTCGATTTGCATCTCTCATTCATTCCTCTTTTCGGTCCGTTACTTCGTATGTGAAGGGGATACGATTTCCTAGATTAGGAAGAAGTATTGTGGGAGTAGGCGGTATTATTGGAGTGATTGTATTATTGGGGTTGTTGTATTTTTTCGTTCCGCGAGCCACCGTTACGGTGTTGGTATTGCCAACCCAACAGTCTGAGACAGCGATAATTACGGTGGATCCGAGTGCAACTATTGTAGATAGTAGTACGAAAATAATTCCAGGGCAAACACAAGAACTTTCATTATCATCAAAGAAAACAATCCCCGTCACCGGCAAAAAAAATGTGGGCGATCCAGCAATAGGAGTTGTCACTTTATACAATAAACTTACACAAGAAAGGACGCTTAAAAAAGGGACGGTGCTTATCGCAAAGGGGATTTCATTTAGTCTTGATGAAGAGGTGAAAATTGCGTCAGCAAGTGAATCAATAGGCTCTATTACTTTTGGTAAGAAAGATGCAGCCATTACCGCAATTAACATTGGCACAGAAGGAAACATAGCGGCAAGTTCTGAGTTTTCGGTGAAAGACATAAGTTCCACAAGTGTGTCAGGAAGAAATGATGCAGCCCTATCAGGAGGGGTGAGTCGAGAGGTAACCGTCGTGTCGAGGGCCGATTACGACGGTGCGGTAAAAACATTAACTGATGAAATAGTAAGTAAGGCAAAAGCGCAGTTATTGGCTGAAGTGGGTGGAAATAGATTGATTGAGCAAACAATAAAAACGAAGGTGATTGAGAAGCAGTTTGATAAAGAATTAGATCAAGAAGCCAAAGAATTATCAGGAAACCTTACCGCATCGGTAAGCGGCATTGTCATACGGGATGAAGACATAAAATCTCTTCTTGTGGCACTTATTACTCCGAAAGTGCCCGCAGGATATACGCTTGAATCAGGTAAAACAGACGTATCTATAGGAGTAGTACAGGTAAAAAAGGATGGTAAAATTACCGTATCTGCCACAGTCTCTGCCGTAGCACTTCCCATGATAAGCAAAGAAGGATTACAGAAAATTCTTGCTGGAAAAGCAATGCCTGACGCGCTCGAGTATCTTAAGTCGATAGTTGGGGTGGCTGGAGCTGAGTTTCGAATTATCCTGACTCCTACCAAAAATAGATTACCGCTTCATAAAGCAAATATTACGGTCACTCTTGCAGTGCAATAACACATAGTATTACGCCTTACCACATTGTATAGTAGATAGACCTATGGCTCTGTATCGGTTTATCAAATCAGCACCTAAAAAACATGTACGAAAGTCGCACTTTTATTCCTATCTTCTGATGGGAATTGGGGTGTTTCTTATAGTGTGGACTGTGTGGCCTATTCTTTCATTTTTATTGATAGATCAATCTATGCTGGCAAAAACAATAAGCCCGTTGTCTGATATCAATCCGGTAGTATTGGCTGCGGGTTCTGTTGATTTTACCAATGCCAATGCATGGTTTCCGACCAAGCCGCAGAAAAAAATTGTTTCCCCTGTAAATAGTTATTCATTATCAATCCCGACTCTTGAGCTTTTAAATGCGACGGTAATCATATCGGGCGATGATCTTTCCAAAAGTCTTATTCATTATGGCGGCACGTCTTTGCCCGGGGAGTATGGCAATGCAGTTATTTTCGGGCACTCGACCTTGCCGCAATTTTTTAAGGGGACAAAAGAATATAAATCAATTTTTTCAACACTTCCATTGATAAAAATCGGGGACGATGTCACCATTACGTTTGATGGCATATCGTATACGTATCGTGTGTTTGATAAGGTTGTAGTAGACCCAAATGATCTCTCACCCTTAGAGCAGCATTTCGATGATTCATATATAACAATTGTCACTTGTGTGCCGCCGGGAACGTATCTTTATCGACTCAATGTGAAAGCAAGGTTGGTACGAATATGAAAAAACATGATCAGCAGTTTGCCATCGATGCGATTAAAAAAAAATTAGTCGGGAAGCGCCTTAAGTACGATGAGATTTTTTCCATCATGGACGAAATAGCTCGAGAAAAATTAAGTCCTGTATTGACCACATATTTTGCTGCAGCGGGATTTGTCGAAGGATTTTCTGATGAGGAATTATATTTCCTTACAAAGGCCATGATTGAAACAGGGCCAAAATTAAAATTTAAGGGTATTGTGGCTGATAAACATTCGGCAGGAGGAGTAGCTGGAACGCGTACGACGATGATAATCGTACCGATTATAGCGGCTGCCGGATTTACTATTCCAAAGACATCATCTCGCGCGATCACGTCTCCGTCCGGGACCGCAGACACGATGGAGGTCGTATCTCCTGTAACGTTTACAATTCCACAAATACAACATATCGTCGAAAAGACCGGCGGGTGTATCGTGTGGGGCGGGCACATGGGCTTAGCACCTGCTGATGATATCCTCATTCAAGTTGAACGCCCTTTAGCATTTGAGTCATACGATAAAATAATTGTTTCTGTGATGGCAAAAAAGGTGGCGTCGGGAGCTAATCACATTATCATCGATTTACCTGTCGGTCCAACGATGAAAATACAACATTTCAAAGATGCTGAGATGATAGCAAAGAAATTTGAGATGCTTGCGAAACAATTTAAGGTAAAAATGATTTTTGATATAAATGAAGCACGGCAGAATGCCGGCCGCGGGATAGGACCGGTATTGGAAGCGCGGGATGTGTTTCAAGTATTAGAGCAATTGCCGGAGCGACCATTGGCTTTGGAAGCGAAAGCACTGCGTTTAGCGGGCAAGCTTCTTACATTGTGTTATAGCGATATGAAAGGAAAAAATAATATTGACGGAGAAGTGGTGGCGAAAGAAATACTTACCTCCGGCAAAGCGCTTGCAAAAATGCGCGAGATCATAAAAGCACAAGGAGGGCATCCTGACGTAACCAGCAGCAAACTTTTACCGGCGAAAGAAAAATTTGAGATAAAGGCGGCGAAAAAAGGAATGATTAGTTCGATGAATAATCGCGAAATATCGGTAATTTGTAAAGTGCTTGGATGTCCGGTAGACAAGCGTGCGGGGATGTTTTTAAACCGTAAACTTGAGGAAAAAGTCGACAAAGGTGATATACTAGCGACACTCTATAGTTCGGACAAATATCAATTAAAAGAAGCTATAGAAACATTGAAAGTGATGCCGGTGTATTCAGTGGAGTAATACAAAATATGTTTAAAAATGTTTTAGCACCAGTGCAAGCATGGTTACTCTCACAAGGCAAATGTGTCGGGTGCGGGAAAGCATTGCCGGTCAAAGAAGGTGCTGGACTTGTACGCGCAGATTGTCTTTGCGGGAGAATTTATTTTTTTGATCCGGCGGCGAAGAAATATCGTCGGGCATTGTCACATGAAGTCAAGTAATACGATGGGATTTAGGGCAGGAACGTTTCTACTTGTTGTAGCAGTAGTTATCGTATCAGGCATCCTGTGGTGGAATGACGGTGTTCGGGCAGTTGATGCTCTCGATATAACGCCGATTGAATTTTCCGTAAAATCCGGCGATGGCGTGAGAGTTATTGCGACGAATTTATCCGATAAAAATCTTATCCGAAGTGCTACTGCATTTTTTATAGTAGTAAAGATATTAGGACTTGAGACCAATTTGCAAGCCGGAGAGTTTCGTCTCCAGCGGTCAATGGACGCAAAGAAAATTGCGCAAGAATTGACGCATGGTATAGCTGATAGCTGGATTACAACCTTAGAGGGGTGGCGCGTAGAAGAAGTGGCCGCAAAAATCGCCAAAGATCTTGAAATTCCTGAGTCAGAATTTCTCAAAGTTGCGAAAGAAGGATACATGTTCCCTGATACATATATGGTGCCCAAAGATGCGACAGTCGGGGCGATTGTAAAAGTATTTACCGATACGTTTGATGAAAAAATAACGGATACCATGCGTTTAGAAGCCAAAAAAAACAACCTTACTTTTGAAGAAGCGGTGATATTAGCATCGATCGTTGAGAGAGAAGGAAGGACTGATGAAGATAGGCCAATTATTGCCGGCATACTTTTTAATCGATTAAGAGCGGACTGGCCGCTTCAAGCGGATGCGACACTTCAGTATGCTCTAGGTTATCAGACCAAAGAAAAATCGTGGTGGAGAAAGGAACTTTTTAACGAGGACAAAGAAGTAAGGTCTCCCTACAATACATATATCAATAAAGGTTTGCCGCCGGCACCAATTTCTAATCCCGGGCTATCCGCGATTAAGGCAGTTTTGTATCCTAACAAAACAAGCTATATGTATTATATTCATGACCCAAAGGGGGCAGCTCACTTTGCTAAGACATTGGAAGAACACAATGCCAATGTTTCTCAGTATCTTCTTGTTCAATGAAATTATTTATACAGATATTTGCAGTATTGCTTCTCGTATTTTCTTTACAAATTTCTGTATCGGCTGCTGATAATGTTGCCGTTGAGCAAATTCGTTCGTATCACGTTGATGTACTAATAAAAAATGATGGTTCTGCTTCAATTTCTGAACGTGTACTGTATGATTTTTCCGACGCGCGACACGGGATATATCGGTACATTCCATATATAAAAATCACTGATGAAGGGAAACGGCTAAAGATGACGTTTGAAAATGTTACTGTCACAGATGAAAAAAACAATGCATACATGTTTACTACGTCCTATGTGGATGATGATCTTGTGTTAAAAATTGGTAATCCCAATCAAACGATAATAGGGCAACATGTGTACGTGATTTCATATGATGTTAAAGGAGCACTTACGTATTTTCCGGCACACGATGAGCTGTATTGGAACACTGTAGGGACACAATGGAAAATTTCATCTCTTAAAGCTACGGCTACCGTTACACTGCCGCAAGAATTTCTTGGCAAGGACATACAGTCACGTTGCTTTGTGGGAAGCGAAGGGTCTACTACGAAATTTTGTGAGGCGACAACGAAAAATTCCGTCGTTACATTTGTGTCTACCAGGCCGCTTGGGCCATACGAAGCAATGACGATCGTCGTAGGATTTCCGAAAGGAATAGTTGCTCAGATACATCCTATTGAAATAGTTCCATTTTTTGATACGAAGGAAGGGAAAGTTGTGCTGATTGGGTTACTCGTTTTTGCTCTTTTTTGGTATGGGGCATTGCCGTTTATCGTGGTATGGAAATGGTGGACAAATGGTCGAGATCCAAAGCCAATCATTGGACAAGCGGTCGCATGGTATTCCCCTCCGAAAACAAAAAAAGGGAGAGAATTAACACCTGCGGAAACTGGAACGCTTATCGATGAGAAGGTAGATTTGAAGGATATTTATGGGTCTCTTATTGATCTAGCCAGACGCGGACACTTTAGGATAATAGAAACAAAAAAGAATACGTTTGATTTAGAGAGAACAAACGGGGGGTTGAGTGAAGAGCTGCAACCTTTTGAGACAAAACTTTTGCTTATAGTATTTAGTTTGAAAAATCGCGTCACTTTAAGTGACGTAAAGCTTTACGATAATCTTTCAGAATTACACTCGATGATCTACGATGGCTTAGTGGAAGATGGATTTTTCCCTGTTAATCCGCAAACGATTCGAAATAAATATATCGCGTTAATGGTTCTTTCTTTTATTACAATGAATCCAATTCTTTTTATCACTGCTTGGATTTTTGGGATGAATATGCCTAAAAAGACGCTTTTTGGTTCAGAGCAATCCGCAAGAGCAAGAGCATTGAAAAATTTTCTCAAAAGTCAAGACAAGCATTTAGCATTTCAAGCGAAAGAAAAGTTTATGTTCGAGAAATTATTGCCGTACGCTATCGCGTTTGGGGTAGAAGTGCTCTGGGCGAAGAGATTTAAAGATTTAACGTTGACTCAACCAGACTGGTATGTATCGACTACTGGGCGACAATTTTCAGCGGTAGTTCTCGCAAACAGTTTGCATACAGGATACGGTGTGTCATTTGCATCGTC
>CAYIXE010000046.1:0-6481 GCA_964367095.1 uncultured Gammaproteobacteria bacterium
CTTCGCTTGCCTCCTTGTGTGAGTTTGATGACTTCCTCACCTTTTTCATAGACGAGTTCTATATGTTTTTGTTTGTGTAATTGGCGCAATGTTCGTCGCAAATATGAAGGATTAAAATGTTTCCATTCTTCATAGTCTGGAGATTGTTTTAAAAGTGATGCAAATGCTTTTGCCGTACCTGGAGCTAATATGACGCTTGCGATAGCAGCGCCTTTTCCAATGAGTGATAATACTTCTTTGATAGATGCGTACCGCTTAGCATTGCACTTTTCTTTGATTTGTTTTTCTAGGGAGGTGGCAATTTTTTGGATAGAAATGTCGCTTGGGAGTAGAAGTTCTGCTTGAGCTTTGTGAGTAGATTTTTGCATGACGTGTTGTATCCTATGTAGTTATAAATAAAAATGTTGCCTGTTGAAATTTTAGAGCCATGGCTCTAAAAAATCAAGGATTAAGATTGGTATTTTTAATTTGAAGTGGTGTATTGGGAGTGGTATTTTGGAGTGGATATGAGAAAATAGATGTAAAGTATTGTAGTATAGGGGATATGGAAATTAACGAAGCTCGAGAATTGATGTAGCGAAAATATCAAATACTGAAAGATTCTAAGACAGGCGAGTATCGTCTGACAACAGATGGTCAAGATGGGGCAGATCAATTTCAGACTGATGCTTATCGGGTGGCTTCTGGTCCAGATGAGCCGTTGAATAAAACGTTGAGAAAGTTATTTAATTTAAGAAACGGGATAACACAAAAAGTGAAAGTTAAAAAATGATGTTATCTTGGGGGATAATTTGAGCAAGACGCGCCTTCTCTGCATTTTCGATCTTTTCTAATCGTTCTAATGCCTCAGCTTTACGCTTATATTCGTTGCCCAAAGTTGCGCTTTGCCATCCACCCCGCGAGAGCTGTCGAATCTTGGTCCCTCGATCTTTGTGTTCGTGACCGATAAGCCAATTTGCTCGCGAGTTGGGTTGGTGACGAGCAGTAGCGAGACTACTTTTTTCATCTTCTCGTGGCACTACTGTTTGAACAATATTATGGGGAAGTGTGACTCGTGGTTGTTCATGTTTTTTTGCGCTGTATGATATTGCCCGTGTATCATGGGTTGTTCCGTCGCGGGTAATCAGAATTTTTCCACGTCTCGGCTGCATGCTCCGTCCGAGCGTTTCGTCTGCAATGTTTCGTCTGAATGGATTTCCCAGGCTTAATATGTCTGTCCAAACGGAATGAACATCCTGATCATCTATGCCAACTACTTTACCATGGTCATCCAACGCGCATTGATTTATCGTAGTATCTGATCGTAAGTATTTTTGGTCAGGACTTCTTGGCATACTAACTCATTATACATCGTGGTAGAATAACCTCATGTTTGATTGGATTTTAAGCCTTCTTTCTCATGACCTTGGCATTGACTTAGGGACTGCAAATACGCTCGTGTACGTGCGCGGCAAAGGTATTATGATTCGTGAGCCTTCAGTTGTAGCTCGTCACAAGAAAACCAAACAGGTCATCGCCATTGGACGCGAAGCCAAACGGATGCTTGGCCGAACTCCTGATACGATTGAGGCATTGCGACCCTTAAAAGACGGGGTGATAGCGGATTTTGATGCGACCGCTTCCATGCTTACCCATTACATAAAACTTATCCATGAGCAACCCAAACGTAAAGGATTCCCCAGTATCCCTCGGCCCAAAGTGGTCATCGGTATTCCATCAGGAGTGACCGAGGTAGAGCGGCGAGCGGCAGCTGAGGCGGCTATTATGGCGGGTGCTCGGGAAGCATATCTTATAGAAGAACCGATGGCTGCAGCCATTGGCGCGAATTTACCCATTCAGGAAAGTCGTGGGTCATTTATCTGTGATATCGGAGGCGGCACCAGTGAAATTGCTGTGTTGGCTTTAGGCGGGATAGTGGTCAATCGCAGTATCCGAACAGCTGGTGATGAGATCGATGAGGCGATTGTGTCGTTTGTGCGGTTAAAGCATTCATTGCTTATTGGAGAGCCAACTGCTGAAGAAGTGAAAATTGCCATAGGGAGTGCGTATCCTACTGAAAAACAAGAAAAGCAAACGGTGGTCCGCGGCAGGGATATTGAAACGGGATTGCCGCGATCGGTGCGTCTTTCAGAAGCAGAGATCAGAGAGGCGATAGCACCGGTCGTATCTGAAATTATAGATGGAATTCGTGAAACGATAGAGGAGACTCCTCCTGAGCTTATTGGCGACATTATGGAACATGGCATCGTTTTGGCGGGAGGGGGCGCTCAACTTCGGGGCATTGATAAATTGATTGCTACGGAGATGAAGATGCCCGTGTGGATTACTGATGATCCGCAGACTGCCGTTGTACGCGGGTGCGGCAAGCTCCTTGATGATCCCGTGTTTTTGGCGAAAGTAAAGATTGCAGCGAGGAAAGTGTAGGGGTTAGTAAAGAGTAAACAGTGAACAGTGAACAGAAAACAGTGAACAGTGAATAGAATACAGAAAACAGTGAACAGTAAATAGAGAAGAGTAAATAGAGAACAGAAAATAGAGAAGAGTGAATAGAAAACAGAAAACAGAAAATAGAAAATAGAGAGTGGGGGTAGTATGTTTTTGTTTGAAAACTTGGTGGTTTATAAAAAGAGTCTTTCATTTGTTGAGTTTGTCTATGTGTTAGTTAAAAAATGGCCGAAAGAAGAATTATTTAGCTTAACGGATCAATGTAAACGAGCAGCAACATCAATTTCATTAAATATTGCTGAAGGAAATAGTAGAACGAGCAAAGATTTCAGAAGATTTTTGGATATCGCCAGAGGTTCGTGTTTTGAATGTTTAGCTATATTTTCTATTGCAAAAAATCAACATTTCATAGATGATCAACAATTTCGTACATTATATATTCAACTCGAAGAACTTACAAAAATGATACAAGGTTTAAAGAAATCATTGTTGTAACTGTTTACTGTTTACTGTTTTCTTTTTACTCTTTACTTATATATGGACAATAAACGAATCGCTTTATTTATTTCCTCTCTTTTTGAGCCGATGGTGGTCATATACGTGTTGGCATTTTTTGGAGGCTCATATGCGGGATTGACGGGTTCTTTGTGGCGTATCTATATAGCGTCATTGACACTTTTTGTTGGACTTGCGACTCTCGTACGATTGTATTTTACACGAAAGGATAAGACGAATTGGGATGTGTCTGTCAAAAAAAAGCGGTTTGTGCCGCTTCTTGTTCTTACTTTTTTTTTCGGCATTCAGTATTTTGTGATAAGAAATTTTGATAATACAATTCTTTCTTCGTTATTTTTACTTCTCTTTATTTGGAATATAGGTTTTTTTCTTATTACACTAAAGATCAAATTATCAGGGCATCTTAGTATCTTAACGCTTGCAGTTTGTCAGTTTATTTGGTGGTATGGAAATAGTGTTCTTTGGTTGGTATTACTTATCCCTCTTCTTTCGTGGTCTCGCGTCTTGTTAAAACGCCATACGATACGAGAAGTAATGGTAGGTATTTGTTACTCAAGTATCGTCTTTTTATGGTTAAACTAGGCTCTGCATTTTCTGATACTCTCGTCTCTTCTACGCGTGCGGTTTCTCATCGCACATCAGACGACGCACCATGGTGGGCTGGAAGCGGGAGAGTTCTTATGTTTGCGACCCTTCTTTTTGTCAGTTTTTTTATACTTTTGTGGCGGCTTTTTGATTTGACCGTTATTCATGGCGTGGAGTATAGACGATTGGCGGATGGTAATAGGACACGTGAGTTGGTGCGTCATGCACCACGCGGCATACTCTTTGATCGCACGGGAAAGCCACTGGTCGAAAATATACCCCAATATCGACTGATAAAGCCTTGTGAAAACAACGCGACTGAATGTACCACACATATTTCTCTAGAAGAAGGGACGCAGTTGTCAAAAGAAGGACTGCCCAATGGTCAATTTTTGGAAGTTGATTACCAGCGCCGATATACGTTTGGCGATGCGACTTCTCATGTAGTAGGGTACACGGGAGAATTATCACAAGAGGAGCTTTCCAGTGACTATTATTCCTTACGCAATTATGGTTTGGGAGATACAGTGGGTCGGATGGGGCTTGAGGCAGTATTAAATGATAGACTTAAGGGGAGAAACGGGAAAGAGTTGGTAGAGGTGGATGCGTCTGGCGCTATGTTACGAATACTTGGAACAGAAGCAGCGCTTGCTGGCGAAGATATCACGCTTTCTTTGGATAGCGGACTTTCAGTGGCCGCCAAAAATGCATTTCCGGTTGGAGAAAAAGGAGCAATAATTGTTAGTCGTCCGCAAACCGGTGAAATTTTAGCATTGTATTCCAGTCCGAGCTTTTCTCCGAATGCGTTTTCTTTGGGCATGAGTCAAGATGAGTATAACGCTCTCGTCAATGATCCTGATCTGCCGATGTTTAATCGTGCCATAGGCGGCACGTATCCGCCGGGATCTACCTTTAAGATCATCACGTCTTTGGCCGCTCTTACCGAAAAAGTAATTACCCCTGCATTTACCGTTGAGGACACGGGTGTTATCACCATCGGTCCGTTTTCATTTCCAAACTGGTACTTTTTACAGTACGGCAAGACAGAAGGATTAGTCGATATAGTGAAAGCACTTGCGCGAAGTAATGATATTTATTTTTATAGAGTTGGGGAAGCTTTGGGCATTACAAAACTTGCAGATTGGGCCAAAAAGATAGGGATAGGAAAGCCCCTTGGAATCGAGCTTTCCGGAGAAGCCAGTGGACTGATGCCGGATCCAGCGTGGAAAAATTTGCGGTTTGATACGGCATTTGATAAAGAGCAGAGAAATAACGATTGGTATGTAGGCGACACGTACCATGTCTCAATAGGTCAAGGATATTTGTTGACGACACCTCTACAGGTAAATTTTTGGACGAATTTGATAGCAAATGGAGGGGAGAAATGTGTGCCGATTTTGGAGAAAGAAACGCGCGTGCATAAGAAAAACTGTACCCCTATTGGTATAAGTCGCGAAACCATTGCAACTATTACGGAAGGAATGAGGCGAGCGTGTGATACGGGCGGGACAGGGTGGCCGCTGTTTAATTTTGGAATATACAAATTAGACCAATCGGACTCATTAGTCAAATCAGATCAATTTGTAAGTATTCCCATCGCCTGCAAAACAGGGACGGCGGAGTTTGGCCCTTCGACAGGCTCAGGGCAAGTAAATACGCATGCGTGGTTTACCGCGTTTGCACCCTTGCCCGCTGAAGCCTTGGCGAAAGCGGGTTTGCCTGAGGATGCCCAAGTCATCTCTGGAGACCCAGAAATTTCTGTGACTGTATTAGTCGAAGGTGCAGGGGAGGGATCAAACGTTGCCGCTCCCATAGCCAAAAAGATTTTTGAAGAGTGGTTTGGAAGGTAATGAAAATTTAGCCTCGTAAGGCCTGGCCTTTTGAGGCTAGATTTTTTAAAAAATAGTTAGGAAGAAATATTTTTAACAAAGATTGAAGAGATCATTTTTCCAAGAACTGTTTTTTTTAGGTGAACCACAATGCTGTTCTTTGCGAATATCCATTTGTTTCCGGTTAGTGCAATGCTTTTTTCTCTATAGTGAATTATAGAACAGCTTCTCAAAAAAAATACATCCCAATTTTTCTTTTTTACTTTACTAAAAAGATAGTGTTCTTCTCCGTAGATAAAGCAGTCTGGATCAAACCATTGCGGGTTAGATAAAAGAGTTGAGCGGGCCATTATACATCCACCATTGAGCATATATGTTTTGTGAGGCCAAGGAAATAGAATGATAGATTTTCCCGTTATGAGGCGTATTATTTTTTCTATCGTAAATTCTATAATCCCAATAAGAGAGAGTCGGCTGGTAATAAATATTGTATCTCCTGAGCCGTTGAATTGTTCAGGTCCAACGACACCAGTTTTTGGATGCTTATCCAAAAACGCAATCATCTGTTTTATCGCATATGGATTTACTTTTGTGTCAGGATTAAGAAGTAATATATATATGCCTTTCGTCTGTTTTAACGCTATGTTGTTCCCTTGGCCAAACCCCCAATTTATTTTCTGTCGAAGAAGGATTACTTTTGGATGTACTTTAGATACTATCGATACTGTTTTATCTTTCGAAACGTTATCAACAACAATAATTTCGTTTGTTAATCCCTGAATGGCATGTGTTAATGACTTGAGACAAGAATCGATGTCTGCTTCAGAATTCCATGTGACGATAATAATCGAGAGCAGAACACTTTGGCTCATATGAGTGTTATTGTACAACAAGGGAGCTTATTTTTTATAATATTTGGTATAGTAATTTTATGAGCTTCGAAAGATTCGGCCTTTCGAAAATAAAAATTGAAATTGTCAAACAAAATTCTTGAAGAATGGTTGGGAGGTAGGACTACCGAATGTCTGCAAATCTTTTTTCAGATATATATTGTTTGAGAATACATGTTCGAAAATAATTGCCCAGGCTTTCACCAAGATATCTAA
>CAYIXE010000047.1:0-6301 GCA_964367095.1 uncultured Gammaproteobacteria bacterium
TTTCGGTTAGATGCAAAACCACCGTACGGTATCATCTTCGATTAGACAGCACTTCTAGTTGACAACATGGAAGCAATCACCTTATGCTAGAAGGAGTTCATAAGGAGGACTATGAAAAAGAAAACTGCCCGAACTACTAAATCTATGCATCCGAGTGAAAGCGTCATCATTCAGCTTGGCGTCGCGTTCATCGTCGTTAGTGGATTTGCCATTTTGGCATACTCGATTACACGATTTTTACCGTAATTTATTACCCAATTACTCGAGGTAGTCTTTGAGTTTCTTACTTCTACTTGGATGTCTAAGTTTTCTCAATGCCTTTGCTTCTATCTGACGTATACGCTCGCGGGTCACACCAAACTGTGCACCAACTTCTTCCAACGTTCTCGGTCTGCCATCCTCTAATCCAAATCGCAATATAAGAACTCTTTTTTCGCGGTCAGAAAGAGTGGCCAACACTTCTTCCATATGTTCTTTAAGAAGCTGGCGCGATGTTTGTTCATACGGCGTAGGTCCAGTATCTGAAATGAAGTCGCCCAAATGACTATCTTCTTCGTCGCCAACCGGCGTTTCTAAACTTGTGGGTTCTTGGGAAACTTTCATAATCTCCCGTACTTTAGAGACATCTATTTCCATGGCTTTTGCTATTTCTTCAGGTTGCGGTTCACGCCCCAAATCCTGCATCAAACGCCGAGAGATGCGTGCGAATCGATTGATAGTCTCTACCATGTGTACAGGAATACGAATGGTACGTGCTTGATCTGCTATAGCGCGTGTAATTGCCTGCCGTATCCACCAGGTCGCATACGTTGAAAATTTAAATCCTTTACGCCAATCGTATTTTTCTACTGCCCTAATTAATCCTTGATTCCCTTCTTGGATAAGGTCAAGAAGACTCATGCCCCGACCTATATACTTTTTGGCAATGGATACAACGAGTCGCAAATTACTCTCCGTCAATTTCTTTTTTGCCCGCTTATCGCCTTTTTCGTATTTTTTTGCCAAACTCATTTCATCTGCAAATGTAAGAAGCGGTATACGCCCAATTTCCTTTAGATACATGCGTACGGGATCAGAAAT
Organism: uncultured Gammaproteobacteria bacterium; assembly: GCA_964367095.1. Lineage (GTDB taxonomy): Bacteria > Patescibacteriota > Microgenomatia > UBA10105 > UBA927 > UBA927. The sequence goes on from CAYIXE010000047.1 coordinate 1,081, forward strand.
CCCTTCGTCCCCTGCACGCACCAGCGCCTCAATTTCTTTCTCTAAATCAGCAATACTTTTTCGCGCTTCCTTTTCGATATCCTGAGAGGTCGTTTCAAACACGTCAATGCCCGCTCGTATCAATTGATCGTAGAGATGATCAAGGTCTGCTATTTTTTCTTCTGGTTTTGGAAACACGACGAGGATATCTTCCTGTGTGATAAATCCGTTTTCTTTACCTTGTTTTACAAGATCAGTAGGTGAGGTACTTGTCCGTATTTTTGTCATAACTTTCCGAGAGCAGCTGTTTTATATAAACATGCGGCTTCGCTTGAGGCTTAGTATACCGTATCTAGCTTTCTTTTTCTAGGCCTGCCCGTTCTATCGTTAAGGCTTTAAGCGTATCTTCCAGTGTCGAAATATCATCAGCCGATGCATTTTCATGTCCCATGGTAGACACGAGACGTTTCATCGTTTCTTTAATATGAAGTCGACGAAGCTCAATCAACGTCTTTTTCCACTCACGATCATAGCGTTTTGCGTCAACGAGAATTTCTGACATATCCCACAAAAACGCCTCATCAAATACCGGCAGCAATTCTTTGGCAAACTTTAAGGCAAATGCTTTGGGATCATATTGAGGATGGGTTTTACACCACACAAGTAAATTCTCGACAATCATTCTCACCGCAGGATAACACATCTCCTCGACACGGATTGCACTTGTAAGAATCGGCAACTTCACGATAGGATCTCCCTGCACTAAAAGCGCGAGCAGATAAAGCTCCATCCTCTCCCGACGCGTCAGCGATTCCTGACCAGGCAACTCTGGTCTGACGTCTACTGGTGCCGCACGACCGGTTTTTTGCATACGACTGACACTCTCCTGCACTGTTTCTTCCGGCACATCCAATTTTTTGGCAAGAGCACGAATATAGTGCCCTGCTACTACCGGATTTTCAATTTTTGACAACACTGGCACGAGTTCTTCTGTAATTTTTTTCTTCCCGAAAGAAACGGTTGAATCGAACCTGAGGCACGCGGAGTTTATGAAATAATCATAAACTGGTATTGCGTGCTTTATCGCTTTTTTAAACGCGACCGGATCATCCCTCACTGCATCATCCGGGTCTTTTCCTGAAGACATGGTGACAACGCGCATATCAAATCCGCTTTTGTCTGCTATCTCAATGCCACGCCTTGAAGCGGCATCTCCCGCTAGATCGCTATCAAGAGCAAACACGAGCCGTTCGGCAAATCGCCGCAATAATCGTGCATGTTCTTCTGTGACCGCTGATCCTTTGATAGCAACGACATTTCCTATACCCGCTTGAAAAGAAGATATGACGTCCAGCTCGCCTTCCATAATAATTGCTTCTTGAGATTTTTGTATCGCATCTTTGGTCACATCGAGTCCAAAGAGCACTCGACTTTTTATATACACTGGAGTTTCTGAGGTGTTGATGTACTTAGCCTCCTTCGCCTGTGCATCAAGAAGCCTTCCCGAAAATCCCACAACCTGTCCCCTGTGATCCCGCAAAGTAAACATGAGTCTCCCGCGAAACCTATCGTAATACCCTCGCCCCCCCTTGATGACAAGTCCTGCTGTTTCAAGCAGTGTGTGATCATATCCTTTTTTCAAAAGATACGTACTCAGGCCGTCCCAAATATTGGGGCTATACCCTATGCCAAACGTCACAATAGACTTGTCTTTAATACCTCTCGTTTTCACATACGCTCTCGCATTCTCGCCAACCTTGTGTTTGGTGAGAAGATAGTGATAATACTCACTGGCTAAATGATTGACTTCATAAATTTGCTGCTTAATCTTATTTTCTTCAGTTTCTGGAGCACGGCGTGTGAGGGTAAAGTTTGCCCTGTGAGCCAAAACCTCTAAACTTTCTGCAAAATCCAAATGCTCGTAAAGCATGACGAAATCAAAAACAGAGCCGCCTTTCCCACACCCGAAGCAATGAAACGTCTGCCGATCGGGCGAGACGATAAATGATGGAGATTTTTCGTTGTGAAACGGACAGAGCCCCTTTAAATTTCGGCCTGTTTTTTTCAAGGGAACACGTTCACTGACAACTTCTACGATATCTACCCGTGTTTTGACTTCTTCAACATCTGACATGACCCCTAGAATACCACGAATACCCTGCGCGGTCTAATCGCTTAATTTTCGTTCTCTGACGCCAGCGTCACCATGATGCTTGTATCGTTCTTTTCTGTATCTGTCGTTATGGTCACCGTACCGACTAATCCATCTTTGGCAACCTTAAGCGTCGTCAAAGCCCCGAGAGACATCGTCTCATCCGTACTCCACCCAGCACTCTTTAACTTCTCTTCATAAAATGCGACCACCGTGTCCGCTGAATCTTTGGTCGTAAATATTAACCAAAAACCTTTCTTCCCTTCCTGCATGCCTGATGCATTTCCGGCAAGCGTGGCGTTAGCGTAGAGTGGAAAATCTTTTGGGAAATCAGCAGACACCTTGCCTTGTCCGATACTGACTTCTGCTCCTGTTTTTTTATCTTTATACACAAATCCTTCGCCACCCTTTTCCATGTCTATGGATACACCAGTTTTTTGCTCAATGCCCTTTTTGACCATATTTGCGCCAAACCGAGAAAACAAAAATTTGCCTGTCGCTGCTAACCCAATGCCAGCGAGCATCAAAAGGATAAAGCACCCAATACCCACTTTCGCGATCGTGGGCAGGCCTTTACTCATCTTTGTGGCCTCATCTTTTTTAGTCACTTCTTTTTTTGCCATACGCCTCTCGATCATTTCTTTATTTTCTGATAGTCATCCATATAATTACCAACTCTCCCGCCAAAGACTAACCATCCTCTCGTCCAATTCGGGGCCAACGCAACTGTTGCGTCTGTGATGAAGTGAAACAATACAGCTAAATAAATATCTCCGGAAAATATTCGAAGCCATGCAAATATTGGTCCATACGCCAAAAATGTATAGAAAAATTGAATAATGATACTTCGCTTCCCGCTCCAATAATAATTTTTCAAGTGCCATGTACCAAATAGAAACGACGTAACACCTATGGTAATCCATTGATTGTGCCAAATAGCCTGTACAATCCCAAACAATATGCTTCTATATAAAATTTCTTCCATAAAAGATGCATACACACCCATAAGATAGAAATAAAGAACCCTTTGCTTTACTGCAGGTCTCAATCCAAGGACTGCAAATATAAATGTTACTACCAATGCGGCAACTGAATACCAATGCTGCGAAACAAGTCCTAACTCTATATTCTCTATCATCAAGAGTGGAAGAAAGGAAAGTGTGAATAGCCATTTGAAGAAGGAAAAAAGATGCCACCCATAATGCCAATTGTCTTTATAAATCCACTTCAAACAATAGAATAACGTAATTGGGGGAACTGAAGCATAAAGAATAAGCAATAATAATAACCAATTCATTTTTTAACCTTCAAGCAATTTTTTTATTCCAGACGTGTTTGGAATAAAAACAAATTTTTTTCCATTATTCATACGTTGCAATAAATCTTTTTCTTCAAGATGCAATAAATCCACACGAGCAGTTTGATATGCAACTGCATTTTTAGATTGGTATGTTAATATATCTATTGTAGATTCTCTATTTGCATTCAGATATTGCAATAACGATATTTGTCTCGCATTAAAATCACCTTTTATATCCACCGTCAATTTCTTTACTAATTTTTCATGTTCAATTTTTTCCTTATAGTGATTAACAAAATCAAGAATCGCGTTAACGATAACCTCTAATTTATATGACAAAAAATATGTAAGGTCATTTTCATCTAATTCTGCATAAAGATATGAAGCATCGTATTTATACTTTGAACGTTTGATAATTCTAGAGACTGATAAATATTGGAACATCCAATAATTTCTTTTTAATAAATACCAGTAAAATATTGCCCTCGCAGTTCTCCCATTACCATCAACAAATGGATGAAGATAGGCTATCCAAAAATGTAAGATACACGCTTTAATAACAGGATGAACAAAATTTTCAATGTTCTCTGATTCATTTGCATATTTAATTAAACGATCTAATTCTTTATTTACAAATGCTTCATTCGGTGGGGTAAAGACAATTTCTCCTGTGATACGATTCATTATATGAATACCATCATTATCAGTTCTATATTTTCCAGCATCTTTTGGATCATCTAACGTTCCCTCTGTTATATTTTTCTGGATTTCCAATAACATATTCTTACTTAAATCTAACTCTTTCCAATCCATAAGTCTTTGCATGACTAAATAATTATTCACTATCATCTGCTCGTCTCTAGTTCTCGCTTTACGCTTTGATAAAAGCATTTCTTTTGCTACTTTTCTTGAAGTATTCGCTCCTTCTATTTGGCTTGATGCAATAGCTTCTTCTGTAAGACTGCTAATAATCATTTGTGCTTTTTGAGATTCCGTTGGTCTACCTAAATCTGTGCTGATAAAACCACTTGTATTTGAGTCTATATAACTTAATTTCTGAAACATTGTTTTAGTAATCCCAAAAGAAAAACTATTATTTCTTAACGAAAAAATTGGAGATTTTTCACTGGTAGAAGTTCTTGTAAATTTTAAAAATGCCCATGCTTCCTCAGACTTAAAGCCCTCAGGAATTGGAAAATGTTTAAATTTATCCCAATACACGTAGTCTTTATCTGCGTGCTTAATGAGATCTCTAAGCGCACCAGATGCCAAAGCTTTCTTAAAAAAATCTGGAGAAAACATCGACATCCATTGTGGAGGTTTTATAATCATATGTATTGATTACTAATCATCTACTAAAATCTACTAATTTAGTAATTAAACTATAACACATTAATTACTAATTGTCTACTAATATCTACTAAATTAGTAGTAATTAGCCTCAAATACTATAATTTTATATATTATTCATCAATTGTTGATGTAACTTCCCTGCAATCCATCCTGTGGACCACGCCCACGATTATACTAAAATTCAATACCAATCTTTATCCATCACTATGGATTATGGAGACAAGAGGTCAATAACGTTTGTGAGGAATGACTGCTGCTTTGTCACAAGCTCACCGGTTTGAGCTGAAACAATCGCTTTTACAGGCTGTGAGACTGGAATAATGGCAAACAAACGGAATATTTTTGTCCCTTCGATCTCATACACAGGCTCGCTATTTCGTACTCTAAGACCCTGTTTTAGAAGTTAGCTTGAATTTTTGATACACTGGTAGGTATAT
>CAYIXE010000048.1:0-6246 GCA_964367095.1 uncultured Gammaproteobacteria bacterium
ACCGCCTGCCTCTTCATTGCAAATGAAGCGTTCAACCAGGTAAACTTCGGGCCCCTGATTCTGTGCTCACAGAGATCCCGCTATGTACTGGTAGCTCACTCCATGAGTCCAATAGAGATAAAATGTGCAAAAGGACTTTCTATCCCCCTTCGTTCGGCTTCGCCGAGCTTCGGAGGGATTGATAATTGCTAAGCTCGATTACTCGCTAAGCCCTTATCAAAAAAATCCCCGCCTTTATGCGGGGTTGTCACATTCCTTAAGATGAAGAAACACTAGGCACCACGCAAACGAGTCCGTAAAAGGTTAAGTTTGTTTAGTGTGTTGATTCTCATGAAAAATGTGAGCGCCTCCGCATTCCCCCCGCAAGATGCGGGGCAAAGGCAAATGCTATTGTAGCAGAAGATTAATCAGTCGTGCAAGCGGGGAATTCTATACACTATTATAAGCATCCATATATTCTGGGGTCATTTTAAATTTTTGTTTCTTTCCCAATCCTCTCTTCTCATATATAGCCTTTGCTAATGCCATAAACATCGCTTTTCCAATTCCCTTGGATACGCCAGATTTCCCTTGTAATCGAGCAACCCTCGTTACTGCTTGTTCTATAAGTGCACCTGTTATTGGAATCTGATACAAAATACGCGCTGCGCCTTCTAACACCGGACCATTCACATAATCTTCCATTTTATCTTCAAAAGCGACGTTACCAACATCAGCAAGCTTATCAGTAGGTTCTGTCGTAAATCCTGTTTTTTTACCAGTCGCGTAACTTACCAAATCATCTCCCCATGCAGTGGCTAGCTTATCATTAGCTACTTCTGTAAACTTACCAAATCCCCATATAACAGCATCATGCCATGAATCATCATTACGCAATGGCAAAAAATGCTTAATTATTTTTTTCATTGGATAACTTGAGACAACATCAAATGCCATAAATAACGCAATCATCCCAGACATTGTCGCTACGCGTTGCAATCGCTCTTTGACATCACCTGGATCTCTTCCACCACGAAAATCCACATCTATTGCACTAATATGCTGAGGAAAATGTTCCATAAATGAAGGCAAATCGTGTGTCAATTCATCAAGTGCATTTTTTGCAGCATCCCATTTCATGGGTCGATTTTCTTTACCATACGGAGAATTTTCCGTCTCAAACATCTTCCTCCAAAACTTCTGCGAATCTGTTGGCTCTGGTTCAGGGGGCTTTGGGATTACCGCATCTTTTTCGCCCTTAAGTACTGCGACTGCTAAATCTACCTTATCCCAATTGATTCCATCTGGTTTTTCACGCTTTAATGCTTCAAAAAATGATTCAGGGATGACGACGGGAGTTTCTTTTGTAGCTTCCATTTCTTCCCCAATCTTCAATCCCGCAACGACACCGACGTTTGGATCGACAGGAGCTCCCCCAGCCTTTGCTGCATCAGTAAATTCGATGGTGGTGATTGAAAGGGTCTGGGTGGATGGTTGTCGTTCAGTATTCATAAAAAAAGCCCTATTGGGCAATTGACGCAGTATAACAAAGCCCAAAATCTATCACAAGACGAACTTAGGCCATTACATTTCGTACGATATTGTATCCATTAAGTGCTTTTGCGGCTGCTGTGTTTGTGTACTTAAGAGCACTGGAGTGCTCGAGCGCATGCGTAAGTTTTTCTTTCCCCCATCCAACGGCTCCTCCGACAAGTGGAGCCTGCTCTGCCAAGCGAAGAGAAGCTTCTACAGTAATAGGATTGATAAAATTCTCCATTGGGTGTGCAAACAAAATAAACCCTTTCAATGCACTCTTCGGAACAATTTTATCGACACCGTCGATTTCTTTCATCTCTGTTGCACCAAAAAGCCTATTCTTATAGAAGATTTGAACGATACCATTTGCCCACTCTGAAATAAACGCTGATGCTTCCGAAGCATACGTCGCATCATCGACCCCAGTCGCCTTTTGAAGCCACTTATTCATAAGATCTGAATATGCTTTATCAGAAGCCCACTCCTCTACGAACTTAAATCCACCAAGCACGCCTTCTGCCTTTTTTAGGGTGTCGTGAGAAGCGCCTTTACCTTTAAGTTTTTCGATATACGGCTTGTAGGTGAGCTTTTCGATGGCGTGGATGACATGACTCTCTGCCAAGTCAGCCACTAAACCAACTCCGAGTGCTGCGGCGTTTGCTTTAGCTTTCTCAAATCCCCCAGCCTCATTTCGCACTGGTGCGCCATGTGGGCTGACGTCAAATAGACGCTGATACTTGATTTGGTCTGTGGAAAATACTTTCGCTTCGGCTGACATAGTTACGGGAGTATACCACACAAACTATCCTATAGCAAGCTCATCCCTACCACAATCTCTGCTATCGCCTTTTGATTCACTTTAGCTTCCTCATCCGTCATGTCCTCAACCATATCGCCTAAAAGCACTTGCATTTCTTCTTTTCTCTTGGCCATACGCTTTTCATATTCACGATCAAATACATCGATCCCAGCCTCGAGTTTTTGCTGATCTGCCTCGCTGGCGTCCTCCAGCTTCACGAGTAAATCGATCTTCTGGGGATCAGAAAAAAGTCGCGTTTTTTGTATTTTGTTACGAAGTTGTTTTAAGTTCATATTCCTCCTGTGCCTTTTGGTCTCTACTCTTCCAGTTTGATTTGCCATAATAGACCTTGTCTCGCCCCCACTCTTTCTTCTCGTATTTCTTACTCATGTCCACGCTTTTCCCCTCTATTCCCTTTTCTTTCCGTATTTTTCTCACTTCTCTCAAATTTTTTGTAAATGTCATCATGCTGCTTCCGAGCATATCCAACCCCAAAAGAGTTGCTGGATTTGAAAAGGTCGTAAACTGTCGCAAAAATGATTGCCAAGCCACTGAATCATCATGAGGGATATTTGTCGCATTTGCCGCTGTAAGCGCCACACGCTTTTCTCTTGTCGCCTCTTCATACTTTAATTTCGCTTCTTGCGACCTGCTATACCCTATACTAGTCAATGCGTCGTCCCATTTCCTAGCTTCTTCAAGGTGTCCCCGCTTCTTGCTTGTTGCTTTTTCAGCCTGCAGACGACTACTTAACCCCTTCGTAAACATCGCCTCCGAAGCATTCACAGCAAGTGAGCCTACTAAATGTTCAGACCCAGCAGATTCCAACATCGGCCGTGAAAAAAACGCCAAGCCATTATAAATAGTTCCTGTAAGTAAATCTTTGGTTGATTGTAAAATCAAATGATGCCATCGAGGATTTTTTATTTCAAAACCTTTTATCAGCTTTGCTACCTCCGGAGGAATATCAACCTGCAATTTCCCAAAATACAATTTTCCTCCATCCTCCATATTTTTCTTAAAAGCTTCGTCCAAAACCTTCTCCAGCCCTATACCAATAGCTGTTGTTGTAGCGCCTCTTGCAACTCGAAGTAATGCACTATCACCATCAAACCTCTCTTTCGCCATTTCATTGGCCGTTAAAATATCTCGTCCTATATCCAAAACAGTTGTACTCATCCTTTTCACAATAGACTTCTCTTTCCCCTTCTCCGGCCCTTTCCCTGCCTGCGCAGGCAGGCCCCGCTCCGCCATTGGAGATTGTGTGCTGGGATTTGGTGACTGCTGTGCTGGTCCTCGTTCAGAATGTTGCATATAATTTTACATAAACTTCTCTATCTGCTCCCTCGCTTTGGTAAGTAGCTCTTTCTTCTTCCCCTCTTCCGCTCCATCTCGTATAAGTTCATCTTCAAGTTTATCATACGCCTCTTCTAATTTTTCTTTCAAGAATTGCTGCCGCGCTACAGAATGCTCATCAAACGTCGTTAAAAGTTTAGAAACTTTTGCTGTATATTCCTCTGGCAACGCATCAGAAACAGCCATCAAATCCTGTTTCTCTTCCGCATTAAGCCCCCGACTATTTTCAATCACCTTCGTAAACTGCGTTCCTGTATGTTTCATATCGTGTGAAAGGAAATTATTATTATTTTAAAATATATCATCATGCTAACATGCTAATATGCTAACACGGTAATACGTTCGGTATTAACGTCTACGACCTCCAACTCCCTTACTTGAAATCCTCTTCTTTGCAGGTAACTTTTTTTCATCACCTCCTGTTGCATAGCCATATTTTGTATACAACATGCGGGAAAGCACCATATACGTCAAATATAACCCCCCATTTTCATTCTTCAACTTCTCATTCATTGCAGCATATACTCTCTCTACTCCAGCCCCGAACAAGGGAATAGCTGCAATAGATCGTAACGTTCCCTCTATAAAAGCCGGATTGATCATGGAATTAAGCGCCTTCTTGTACCCCCCTGCGTCATGCCTGTTCCACCGCGCAAGAGACGTTGCAATATTTCCCATTTCACTTAACACATTGGCAAGTTGTGAAGGATATCGTACATCTTTTTGTTTTGTCATTGCCTTTATCGCTTCGTTTGCACCAAATCCGATAAATTTATCAGAACCAAATTCGAGTCCATCACGCAGGACATATTTATTTTCTTGCGATAACTCAATAGTTTTTTTTATCAACGGGATCGTTAACTCTTTTTTACCATGATTTAATAAATTATTTATTACTGTATCAGAACCTATATCCACACCAAACGACCCCGCTTCTATCACCCCATTTAAAAACACCCTCCCTAACCTATGTGGCACGTCTTTGCCGCCGCGCCAAACGAAATCAAGCTCACTTCCTAATCGTTTCCAATCTTGGTGTTTTTTAAATTCTTCCCACGGCTTCATTTTTTTCGCAAGTTCAGCACCTGTAAGTAGAGCCAATTCGCCTTGCACCGCCGCCTGCTCCCCTACTTCTTGATAAAGCACAGGCTCTGCCACATCAAACACTTCTTTTAAGAATTGAGTATATTTTTTCTCCGAAGGATCTATCTCTTTTTTGGGGACCACGGGCACATATCTTGCCTCTCCCACAAGAATTTGCTTTCGCCCTATCGCCTGTTGCATCCCTACTTCAGCCATATTACGCGGGTTTTCCAATGCCAATATATACTTTGTTATCATCTGTGGGCATCTCTATCTTCTCCCCTACAATTTGCGACAACACACTCTCTATCCCTTTTTGTATGTCCTCCGGAAATTCCTCACGAATTTTTTCTTCAGCCGCCAAAAATGAACCCAACGCATCTATCTGCTCCTGTGTAAGCCGCGGAAACTCATCGATAATATCGAGCTTCTGCTCATAGGAAAGCAAAATACTCTCCTCAAGGAGTATCAAAACCGCGTCTTGTTTTTCTCTCAAAGTTTTCATAGTTATGCCACCGCCGGTTTCGCAAACACCTCCGCTGCTTGTTTTCTTTCTACAATTTTTTTAAGCCCCCGCTTTGCCGTATACCCCAATACATCCAAAGCCATGTCTTTGGACACCATCACGCTCTTATAGCGATTAATCCCCATCTGCATCACGGCAGGAATCGCATCTATGCCATGTGCGCCAAGAAACTCTGCCACACCCGTCGTAGTGGAAAGCCACACAGGAATATCCGGCGTGAGGTTCAACCACCTATCAAAAAATGCATGAAATTTACCAAATTTTGTTCCTTCAATAATTGTCGGCGCTGCTCGCTTTACCCCACCCTCCAACCAACCCACTACGCCTGTTTTTTTCACCACACTCTTCACCGCATCTGTTACCGCTTTCCCTGCTTCTTTACCAGCTTTTATTGCGGCCAATCTTCCGCGCACTTCACCGCCGGCTGACCGCGCCCATTTCATGGGAAACGTAATCCAATGTTTTGATGCATTCTCTGCGGCAACTGCAGTTTTCACTCCCATATATGCTTCTGCTTTTGCAAGTTTTTTTGCCTGCTGTGCGACTTGTATCCCTTCTACCCCCATCCTCGTTGCCATCACCTTGGCACCATGAGAAGCTGACTCTGAAAATTCGTAACCAAGCACTCGAGCCGCCTCTTTTTTTCCAGCCAAAGCACCCACCACAGAACGAACAGTGTCTTTTGCTATAGCGCCAGTTTTTTCAAAACCATACGCCACTTTAAATGCGGCGTTAGCAAATATGCTGTTACCACCTTTGCTAAGGTCCCATAATTTATCTGCAGTCTTCACTCCTCTGGCTGTTACAAAAGCCTTTTTTCCTTCTTTTGCAGCTTTTGATAACCGCACAAACGGCTCAAATTGAATATTCTTAAGCCTCGTTGTCCCCGTCAAGGCTTTGCCTTCTTTTGCGGTTATCCCCAACAGCCCCGTCCCCAAGCCCTTCCCCTCTCCAATCACCGGAATTA
>CAYIXE010000049.1:0-6094 GCA_964367095.1 uncultured Gammaproteobacteria bacterium
CGAATTTATAACCTCTTGCTTCTTTTTCTTTCATGATCCACTGCTCAAGTTCACGACGGATGATAAATCCTTTCGGCATATACAGAGGAAATCCGGCTCCAACTGATTGACTAAAAAGAAACAATTCCTGTTCTTTGCCAATTTTTTTATGATCACGCTTTTTGGCTTCTTCCTGTTGCAAAAGATATGCATCCAATTCTGTTTTCTTGGGAAAGCAGGTGCCGTAAATTCTTGTAAGCATTTTGTTTTTCTCGCTCCCCCTCCAGTACGCGCCAGCTACTGAGAGCAGCTTGAAGTGTTTCAAATCATTATTAGGATGCGGGCAATGGCCGCCTCGGCAAAGATCGGTGTAGTCGCCGGACTTGAAAAGAGTTAATGTCTGACCTTTAGAGCTAAATTCTCCAATTAGTTCTTTCTTGTATTTATTATCTTTAAAAAACTCTATTGCCTCATCTTTGTTGGCCTCTATGCGTTCAAAGCCTTTCCACGTTTTGACGAGTTCGTGCATTTTTTGCTCAATTTTTTCAAAGTCTATTTCTGAGACTTTTACGTCCCCGAAATCGAAGTCATAATAAAAGCCATTTTCAATAGATGGGCCAATCGTACGTTTGGCGTCAGGATACAATTCCATCACAGCGGCCGCTAAAAGGTGGGCGCAGGAATGACGAAGATATTCTAATTTTTTATCATTTTCCATAAAAAAGCCGTTCCCTCTATGCGCGGCTCCGATTCGGAGCCAGTTTCCAGCGCAAAAAGAAACGGTTCTTAATTTTTACTCTGTTACGGAGAGTAAATCGAGTTCCTTTGAGCTTGGTTAAGACTCATGCAATTGGAACGTATATAAGTTTAATTGATTAAATTGACAAACACAATATGTGAGCATTTAATGCTAGATAAGTTTTACTTCACCTGCTCCAAAAGAAAAATCTATTGGTGGCCAATTTTGATCAAAATATCTTGCAGCTTTATTTCTCTCTGCAGATTTTAAAGCTTTAATAGCGATTTCTCTGTCAACCACAAACGCCACTCTTCGAGAAGTTAGTTTGAAATCATTGAGCGGATCAAATTCTCTCTCGTATAATCCAGCTAACCTTGCTGGTACTATTATACCTCTCCATGCTCGTCGAATGATCCATGGGGCTGTCCCTTTTGGAGTTTTATTAATCTTGATATCTGTTGTGAATTCGAGCTTCGCCATAATGTTCGCTGAATTTAATATCATTCTAATAGTGAATGAATAGCACTGTCAATAGTATCATGATTATTTTAATCCTGTAAGATGATCTCTCAATTTTCCTAAAAGATGATTTCTCAATTTTCACATCAGCAAGACCTTTAGTATGCTTGACTGATTGTAACGTAAATACAAAGCTCAATGAGCAGGTTGTAGGCTTTTTGCCTATAAGAATTTAAACCGTGCAAATTGAGAAATCAAAAAACGACGTAAATTGAGAGATCACTTTACAATGATTATTTTAATCCACCTCGGGGGTGGAATGGCTTCGCACATCGGGATTATAAGAAAAAATCAAGATCCTCAGATAATCGATGATGAAGATAATATTCCGAAAGCGCCGTACCACCGGTTAAATAAAATGAAGTAAATTTAGAATTTTTTGCAAGAATATCTAACACCTGTCTTTGTGTAGGAGTTAGGATAGTTTTCCCCATAGCGCGTAGTTTAAAAAGTTCTTTCTTTTCGGATCAAGAGAAAGGTTATTCCAATATTTTTTCGCTAATTTAAGATTAATTTTTTCATCATTTAAGCCAAAGTTTATAAGTTGGTTTAATTTCCATATGGCAAATTTGGAAGGATTTTTACGTAATGTAGTGGTGTCAGTATTCCAATTGTACATAGAGTCATTATATCATGTATTAATGGGGATACGAAACGCATAGATGTGGTTCGTTTCGTCTTTATCGACTATTTTCCAGTTGGGAAATATAAAGCTGTTTGAGATGATCAATGTTCCGGATTTTACCTCTCTTGTCAGCTTGGCTGCCAGCTCATCCATCCTCCATGGTAAAAGATAGACAAAAACAACATCAGCGTCAGAAATTGGTGCTTTCCAGAGGTTAGTCCAGGAGACTCTCACAGAGCCTCTGTATTGGCCAAAATAGGCTCTTAATCGTGTGAGTAGAACTAAGTACGGATTAATCTCAAATCCCGTGGCTATTGCTCCTTGTTTGGCTGCCATAAGAAGCAGTCTCCCGTCCCCGCTGCCAAGATCTACGACGCGAGTGCCAGCCTTTAATTTCGCGAGTCGGATCATCGCCTCGCCCGCACTTTTTTTTGACGGGACAAACGGCGCGCCAGTAGCAAATGCGATACAAAGAAAAAGAAATAAACTGGCAAAGATAAACTGCACGATGAGAAAGAGTATCTGGGCCATAACTTTATTGCGATAGAATCGTGAGCAATTGGTTTATGACATAGTCCTGCTCTTTATGGGATATATCAGTAAACAACGGAAGGCGAAGCAGTCTACTGCTTATCGATGTCGTTATAGGCAACGCCCTCGGATTACCCCCAGCTTTAATACCCTGCGGACTCGAGTGAAGCGGGATGTAGTGAAATGATGCACCAATGCCATTTTTTCGTAAGTGGGAAAGCACTTCATCTCGTTTCTTTGCTGTTGGCAGAAGGATGTAGAAAATATGCGCGTTGTGTGTAGCACCCTTGGTAATTGTGGGGAGTTGGAATAGTTTCTTTTTAGCATACGGTGCGAGCTTGTTTCGATAGTACTCGTACGCTTTTTTACGTTGAGAAATTATTTGGTCTATCCTTTCAAGTTGTGCATAAAGGTATGCGGCGAGAAGGTCGCTTGGCAAATAACTGCTCCCTACATCGACCCACGTATATTTATCGATGAGTCCGCGAAAGAATTTGCTTCTATTCGTGCCTTTCTCCCGTATGATTTCCGCCTCTTCGATAATCCTGGTATCTTTGGAATTGATAAAAAGAGCACCCCCTTCTCCACAGGTAATATTTTTCGTGTCATGAAAGCTCAAACAGCCAAAGTCACCAAATGTGCCGAGATATTTGCCTTTATATTTACTTTCTATCGCCTGAGCGGAGTCTTCTATGACTTTGAGCTTGTGTTTTTTGGCAATTTTCATAATCGCATCCATATCGCACGAAACACCCGCGTAATGAACGATCAGAAGCGCTTTGGTATGTTTGGTAATTTTTCGTTCGATATCAAAAGGGTCAATGTTTAGCGTGTTGGGATCCACGTCTGCGAAAACTGCTTTGAGGCCAATTTGTAAAAGAATTGCATTGGCAGTTGAGGAGAATGTAAACGAAGGCACTATGACCTCATCTCCCTTTTTAAGATTTAAAAGATGTACCGCCATCTCAAGCGCCGTAGTGCCTGATGTGGTGAGAAGAACTTTGGGAACGTGGTATCGCTTTTCAAACCACGCATGGACCTTTTTCGTATATTCTCCATCCCCAGACATATCCTTACGTTTTTTGATAATGTCTTGGATGTATTTGATTTCGTTTCCGGTAATGTATGGCGAGAAAAATGGAATTTTCATCGGGTGGACCGTGTAGGATTTGGACCTACGACGTTCAGTGCTCGCGCCTGGACTCGAACCAGGGACCTTTGCAATGTGAATGCAACGCTCTAACCAGCTGAGCTATGCGAGCATAGCTTCCTTATTATATAGAGACAGTTAAGATCAGACAAGGGAAGCGTCGTAATTTATCCAGCAGCTGTGGCCAGAGATCGTTCATTGGAAAGACCAAATGTCGTGCCGTGTTTTTTAAACATGCCCCAATATCCCATTTTCTTTTTGCGTCCTACACTCATAGAGAGCCACGTACGGCTATCTTCAATTTGTTGGCGAAGAACATGGATAAATATCCGAAGTTGATCGTAATAGTTTATGTGATAAATACCAGGGCTTACCGGTGCTTGTTCAATGGCTGACTGCACATCTTGATTGAGATTTTTGAGAGATTTAGCAAGCGCTTTCAGTTCCTCACGTACTGCCTCAAGTTGTTGTCGCGTTTGTTCCGCAATGGCATCTATAGATGCATGCGCCTCATCCATTCTTGGCGCTTCTATGTGAACTTTTGACGTTTCTTGCTGTTGTATACTAAGCTCAATTGTTTGATTGGGTTCTAATTCTCCGGACATTTGCATAGGGCTGCCTACAAGAGCGGAAAACACCGTCTCTCCAACCTTGGCTGCCATATTGACCGTATTTATCGCCACATCTGAACTTACCCCTCGTAATTGTTCGAGTACGTTATCGTTTTTAAAATTAGCCGGCTTGTTTTTGGGGCTGGTTTTGGTCATGTTGGCGTGATTATACTACAGCTTTGGAGAATGTCAAAATTTAAAGCAGGTAATAAAACTTTAGGCCGCATCCGATAATAACGTGAATGTATCGGTCCGGTACAAAGGGCCGTATTCGTTAATACCTATGAAGTTATTAACGGACGAGCCCTTAGATAGAAGCGAGGAAATCAAGCGTCTTTTGCCGTCTGACCATGTTTACAATGTAGTATTTTTGTTCCTCAAATTGTTTCTTTTCTGCATCGGTTTTTGCGGTTTCGAGTATCTTGGTTAAATCTTGGTCTTCTACTGTAATTTTTTCTCTGTCAGCAATTATTTCCAATGTAAATTCAAGGGATAATACCCTTGTCGCGTTTGCCGTGTATTCCTGGCGAACCGACTCAGCAGTGCGGTTGGTTGAAGCAAGGTATTGCTCTACTGTAAGCCCGAGTTTTTTGGTTTGATCCACAAGCTGAGAGAGCTGATGGGTCACTTCGTGCTCGATAAGAACTGTCGGTATTGTGGCCTTTGTGAAACTCAAGACTTTGGTGAGTATTTCATCAAGCGTTGGTTTTTTGTCTTCTGGTTTTGGTTCTTCTTGGCCTGGAATAATAAGTTTATTTGCTTTTTCTGATTTAAGTTCGTGAATTACTTTTTTGTATTCTCCTACTTCTACCACGGGTCTTTCACATGTTTTGGCCGTGATGGTCCAATCAGTATTTTCTTTAGCTTCTTTTAACTCTATTTGCGGTGTTAGGATAGGTCGTAGATTATGTTCTTTGACCGTGTCAGCATAGACTTTGGGTACTAGTCTTTTGATCGCTTCCTCATATACCGTATTCTTATTGAGGGTGTCCTCTACCATCTTTCTTGGCGCTTTGCCTTTGCGAAATCCCTTAAGTTCTGTCTCTTTGACAAAATCGTCAATCACTACTTCGTAGGTCGCCTGTATTGTTTTCCAAGGGATGGAGAATGTAAGTTCGATAGTGCCGTCAGCAGATACAGTTTTCGTCGAAGTCATTGAGTGAGTGTATCACACGACCTAGTTAGCTGCCAAGACGTACGTTAGACATCTTTTGGGCTTATTATGCTAATAAGGTTATAGCATTTTGAGTAATAAAGTTTATATGCCCATATATTTGATTCTTGGAGGATTTAGTCAAAAAAGCACTTAGTCTCGTATCTATCTGCTCACTAGACATATTTGGAGAAATACCAACTACTCCGGAATCTTTTGTAAGAACGAAATTTAAAAAATCTTTTTTATTTATCGTTACTACAATACTTTTCATTTTAATTCCTATGGCCATAACTTCACTGTCTAAAATAGTTTTCGTAGATGATTTTTTATGAAAATCATGAATCACATGTTTAACGATATAACGACCATTTAATCTGGGAAATGAGGTTCTAGGAGGAAGATTCTCATCTAGAAGGAGCTTAAATTTATAAAGTTTGCGAGGCATAGCTCTGTGCCACTTCTTCTAACACTTCATTTAGTTTATTTAAACTTACTTGAGGATATTCTTGTTGTATAGCTTCTACAGTATACCCGTCCTTAAGTAGGTATATAATTCTGGCAACAGGAATCCTCGTGCCTGATATAACAGGAGTTCCACCTAGGATTTGAGAGTCACAAGTAATATTTTTTGACATAATTAACTTAATGTAAATCAACTTTAGATCGTCGACTGGTTTAGTCTATCAACTTCCCTGACTTCTTGTCAATCATTTATACCGAGTTCAAGATCTGTAAACTGACTTCTCAATTTTCGGGAGTTTCTGATTTCTCAGTTTTCGTTTGA